>NZ_JBRFPI010000221.1:3188-7527 GCF_053579595.1 Cellvibrio sp. | reverse complement strand
GGTGTAGGCAAAACCACCACCATTGGTAAATTGGCAGCGCGTTACGTATTGCAGCACGGTGCCGATAAAGTTGCACTTATTACTACCGACACCTACCGCATTGCTGCGCATGACCAACTGCGTTCGCTTGCGCGTATTTTGCGTGTACCAGTGCGCGTGGTGGATGAAGCTAATCCTTTGGATTCAGTCCTGCGCAGCCTGCGTCATTGTTCACTGGTGTTAATCGATACCGCTGGTTTCCGCCACGGTGACCCGCATTTGAAAGCGCAGTTGAAAGCATTGGCGGATCAGCAAGCGGTAAAAACCTATCTGGTGATGTCGTGCAACAGCCAGGTTCAAATGTTGAAAGCATCAGTACACGCTTACGGCGCGGCGCGTTTGCAAGGTTGCATCCTTACCAAATTGGATGAGACGGCAAGTATTGGTGAAGCCTTGGGTGTTGCTATACAAAACCGCTTGTCGATCGCCTACACCACTGACGGGCAAGACATTCCCAAAAATTTGGACGTGGCACGTGCGCATCAATTGGTATCAAAAGCCGTCGCATTGCTTAAATCCAATCCAACAACGGCAGTATCCTAAACAGTGGGGATTAAACAGTAGCAGTTATAACCACAGGAATTTGTCGGTGAAACTGAAATTAGTCGGATGAAATTCCAATCCCTATCTATACTCAGATCACCATTTGTGTACCCCAAGACCCAACCGGCAACCGGGCGTACAACTCGAAGAAATAGGTTTGGAGTTATGTGTAGATGAGCCAAATGCGACCAGTACAAGTGATCGCTGTGTCCGGCGGCAAGGGCGGAGTAGGTAAGAGCAATATTTCCGTTAACCTCAGCATTGCGTTGGCTGAATTGCGTCGGCGTGTGGTGTTGTTGGATGCTGACTTGGGCTTAGCCAATGTCGATGTGCTGCTGGGTATCAGGGCGACCCACACACTGGCTGATGTGCTTGCCGGCACCCACAGTTTAGCGGACGTACTGGTAAGTGGGCCTGCAGGTATGAAGATTGTTCCTGCGTCATCTGGCGTGCAACGCATGGCAGAATTAAGCGCTGCTGAACACGCAGGGCTTATTAATGCCTTCAATGATCTTTCTGATCAGGTTGATATCCTGGTTATCGATACGGCAGCTGGTATTTCCGATACGGTGGTGAGTTTTGTGCGCGCTGCCAATGAAGTCATTATTGTTGTCTGCGACGAACCGTCATCCATTACCGACTCCTACGCACTGATCAAATTACTCAATAAAGAATACGGCATGCAGCGTTTCCGGGTGGTGGCGAATATGACGCGCACTCCGCAGGAAGGCATCAATATGTTTAATAAGCTTAATACTGTATGCGAACGTTTTTTGGATGTGACTTTGCAATTTGTCGGCCAGGTTCCCTTCGACGAAAACGTGCGCAAAGCGGTACAAAAACAAAAATCCCTGCTGGAATTTGCACCTACTTCCAAAGCGTCTGTCGCCATACGCGCACTCGCACAAGTCGTGGATAAATGGCCACTGCCCAACTCGCCTACAGGGCGCCTGGAATTTTTTGTAGAGCGTTTATTGCAGGCTGCGAATGCGCGCTAGCTTGCAGAGAGATGCAAAAAAAAATAGGGATGTAATACGTTGTGCCGCCAAGTTGTTGGTAAAACGCAGGGTTGTTGCTGATAAGAAGGTGCTCAATGGCCGTAGTCAATGGTTTAGCCATGTACGATAAAAAAACCTTACTTGATGTACAGATCAATATTGAAGACTACGCGCCTTTGGTCAAGCGTATTGCCTATCACATGATGATGCGCATGCCGGCTAGCGTGCAGGTAGACGATCTTATCCAGGCTGGCATGATCGGCCTTATAGAAGCCTCCCAAAAATACGATGCCTCCCGCGGTGCCAGCTTTGAAACTTATGCAGGTATCCGTATTCGCGGCGCAATTGTTGACGAAATGCGCCGCGGCGATTGGGTGCCGCGCTCAGTGCACCGCAATGCACGCCGTGTTTCCCAAGCCGTCGCCGCAGTTGAAGCGCGCACCGGCCGTGATGCGACTGACAGTGAAGTCGCTGCTGAGCTGGGTGTTGGGCTCAATGAATATTTTGAAATGCTGCAAGACTCCAATGGTAGCCGCCTATTCAGCTATGAAGAAACCTTTGGCGAAGAAGACAGCAATATTGATGCATCTGAGCACAGCAGCGCCTTTGTCAGCCCGCTCGACGGTATTCAGCGCGATGGCTTAAAAAAAGCGCTGATGAAGGCAATAGCCCTCTTGCCCGAGCGCGAGCGCATGGTGCTGGCACTCTATTACGATCAAGAACTAAACCTGAAAGAAATTGGTATGGTGCTTGGGGTCAGTGAATCCCGGGTGAGCCAGATCCACAGTCAGGCAGCCGCGCGGCTGCGCCATAAATTGGCAGATTGGCAATCGGGCTGATGATTGTTTAAATAACAAACGAATCGAGCAAAAAGCATCGCTCCAATGGCAAGGTAGTTGTTAAAAACTCTGTGTTTTCAGCGATTTGGACTATGATTCGAATTAAAAGTTGAAGATTTATACGCCGGAACTGGCCGAAGCTTCAACTCCTACTAGACTATGATTAAATGAAAATCCCGTCAGGGTGAGTGGAGGTTGCGTTGGATAAGAATATGAAAATCTTAATTGTTGACGACTTTTCAACAATGCGACGGATTATTAAAAACTTGCTGCGGGATTTGGGTTTTTCCAATACCCATGAAGCGGATGATGGTGTTACAGCATTGCCGATGCTGAAAAGTGGCGACTTTCAATTTCTAGTCACAGATTGGAATATGCCAGGTATGACTGGTATCGATTTGCTGAAAGCCGTTCGCGCAGATGAAAAGTTGCGCACCTTACCCGTTTTGATGGTAACGGCAGAGGCCAAGCGCGACCAGATTATTGAGGCAGCGCAAGCGGGTGTTAATGGTTATGTAGTCAAACCATTTACCGCGCAAGCACTCAAGGAAAAAATCGAGAAGATTTTTGATCGCGTAGGTTAAGTGGCTCGATCAAATAATAAATAAGGCGTTGTCATGGCATCTGAACCCCAAAAATCTTTCAACGAAGAATTTGTTGTCGAATTGAAAGAGTGCGCCAAGCTGCTCGCGGAGAAATTGCAAAGCAATCAATTCGAAGAGGCATCGGTGCTGATTCACACCATCACTCAGGCGCGCGACCGACATATATTCCAGTCGGTAGGGCGTTTAACGCGCGGTCTGCACAACGCTATTGTCAACTTTAATGTGGACGCGGATTTAACCAAAGAGCCGCCTAAAATTGCCAACTCAGATATTCACGATGCATCAAATCGTTTGAATTACGTTATTGATCTCACACAAAAAGCAGCTGAAAAAACCATGGATATGGTCGATGAGGCAGCGCCTATAGCGATGAACCTCGGGCAAGAGGCTAGTAGCTTACGTGGAGAATGGGCGCGGCTTAAGCGGCGTGAAATGGGCCCTGATGAATTTCGCCAGCTCTATGACCGCATGGATGATTTTCTCAGGCAGATGGTTACTGGCACAGAGCAATTAAGTAAAAATTTACAAGACATTGTACTGGAGCAGGGCTTTCAGGATTTAACTGGGCAAGTGTTAAAGCGCGTGATCGGTTTAATTAACGATGTTGAAAAAGATCTGGTCAGTCTGGTGCGTATTGCAGGTCAAGTGGAGGAAATTGCTGGGCTTTCGAATGACAGCGAGACACTCGAACATGACAAAGAAATTATGAATAAGCGCAAGGTCGAAGCCGAAGGCCCACAAATTAATAAAGAGCGTGCAGATGTAATGTCCGGGCAAGACGATGTAGATGATTTATTGTCGAGTCTTGGTTTTTAAGTCTGCGGGTCACGCGAGGAACGTTGAATGAGTTTTGGTGATGACGAGGATATTCTCCAGGATTTTCTGGTAGAGGCGGGAGAAATCCTTGAGCGCCTCAGCCAGCAATTGGTTGACTTGGAGCAGCGCCCTGAAGATAAAGATTTGCTGAATGCAATCTTTCGCGGTTTTCATACCGTAAAAGGTGGCGCAGGCTTTTTGGCGTTGACCCCGATGGTTGAATGTTGTCATTTGACAGAAAACTTGTTTGATATTTTACGTAATGGAAAGCGCGCCGTTACCTCTGAATTAATGGATGTAGTGTTAGAAGCGTTGGACTTAGTGAACCAACAGTTTGAATTAGTTTCTCAACGCGAAGCCTTGCCACCAGTGGATCATTCATTAATTGCTGCGTTGGAGCGTTTGGTTTCCTGCGCCGATTTGGATGAAGCCGCTGAAGCTGCAAGTGCAAACATCCCGGCTGTCATCCAAACTGTGGCTGCAGAAACTCCTACTCGTC
>NZ_JBRFPI010000221.1:0-3178 GCF_053579595.1 Cellvibrio sp. | reverse complement strand
ACTGGTGTGCAGGCGAGTCCTGTTCTCTGGACAATCACCGATGCAGAGTTTGAACAACTGTTGGATGCAATAGCTGGTCAACCGGCGTCGGTTGCTCCTGCATCAGCTGCAGCTGCACCCGTCAGTACATCGGGCAGCGATGAAATTACTGAAGATGAATTTGATGCACTACTTGATCAATTGCACGGCAAAGGTAGTGCGCCTGGCGTAGCTGCCCCCGCGGCAGCTGTTGTTGTATCTGCTACTGCTTCCAGTAATGAAATTACCGAAGACGAATTCGAGGCATTACTCGATCAATTGCACGGTAAGGGTAAGGGGCCTGCTGCTGCACCTGCAGCGCCTGTAGTACATGCACCAGACCCGGTTGCCGCCAGCAGTGGCAGTGATTTGATTAGTGATGATGAATTTGATGCGCTACTTGATCAACTTCATGGCAAGGGTAAGGGGCCTGGCGTTACAGCAGCTACGCTCACTTCTTCGGTACCAGCACCTGCCGCAAAAGCTCCTGAAGTAAAACCAGCACCTGCAGTAGCAAAACCTGCTCCTGTTGCAGCCAAAAAAGTAGAGCCGCCTAAACCTGTCGCTGCACCAGCAACCTCTCCTGCACCTGTCAGTGAAAAAGAAGCGCCGCAAGTTGAAACAACTGTGCGTGTCGATACCCAACGTCTCGACGACATTATGAATATGGTCGGCGAATTGGTTTTGGTGCGTAACCGTTTGGTACGTTTAGGTAATAGCTCTACTAATGAGGCTTTGGTAAAGGCTGTTGCGAATCTCGACGTGGTGACTGCCGATCTGCAAACATCGGTCATGAAAACCCGCATGCAGCCGATCAAAAAGGTGTTTGGCCGTTTCCCGCGTGTCGTGCGCGATTTGGCGCGCAGTTTGCGCAAAGAAATCAATCTGGAATTGGTCGGTGAAGAAACTGATCTGGATAAAAATTTGGTAGAAGCGCTCGCCGATCCCCTGGTGCATTTGGTGCGCAACTCGGTCGATCACGGCATTGAGTTTCCAGAAGTGCGAGAGGCCGCCGGTAAACCGCGGTTGGGGCAAGTGATACTCTCGGCAGAACAAGAGGGCGATCATATCCTGCTATCGATTAGTGATGATGGTGCAGGTATGGACCCCGTTAAGCTGCGCACTATTGCTGTCGAAAAAGGGTTGTTTGATGAGGATACCGCCAATCGCCTCTCGGATACCGAAGCCTATAATTTAATTTTTGCTCCAGGTTTTTCTACTAAAAAAGAAATTTCGGATGTGTCGGGGCGCGGTGTGGGTATGGATGTGGTGAAAACCAAAATCACCCAACTTAACGGCACCGTAGAAATTAAATCAGAATTAGGTAAGGGCACACGCTTTATTATCAAGGTGCCACTGACTTTGGCGATTATGCCAACGTTAATGTTTATGCTCGGGCAACAGACTTTTGCGTTTCCGCTGGTGAGTGTCAATGAAATTTTCCATATGGACCTCACCAGAAGCCATATTGTTGACGGCCAGGATTGCGTTGCTATTCGCGACCAGGCAATCCCGTTGTTTTATATGAAAGATTGGTTGGTAAAAAATGCTTATGGTGAGCGCCCGGACAATGCACATGTGGTGATTGTTACTGTTGGCACCCGCCGTGTTGGTTTTGTTGTTGATCAACTGATTGGCCAGGAAGAGGTGGTGATTAAACCACTCGGAAAAATGTTACAAGGTACTCCTGGTATGGCAGGTGCAACCATCACGGGTGATGGCACGATTGCATTAATTTTGGATATTCCCAGTTTATTGCGTCGCTATGCAAAAGGATCTACTAGCTGGGGTCATAGTTAGTTGTCATTAAGCCGGCACTACTTTTTCCCCAAGGTTGCTCCAATCATTTTATTTTCCAAAGCAGTTGCAACTGCGGAGTGAGTTAGATGCCTGTCCGGGTATTAGTAGTTGATGATTCAAATTTCTTTCAGCATCGGCTGAAAGATATTATTAATGAGCATCCGGATTTAAAAGTCATTGGTATCGCCAGCAATGGCCGTGAAGCAGTAGAGAAAGCAGAGCAGCTTAAACCTGATATCATCACTATGGATTTTGAAATGCCGGTGATGGATGGTGTTACGGCAATCAAGCTCATCATGGCGAATCGTAAAGTTCCTATCTTGATGTTTAGCTCTCTCACTTATGAGGGAGCTAAAGTGACTTTGGATGCATTGGCAGCAGGTGCATTGGATTTTATTCCCAAGGATTTTGCTGAAGTATCGCGCAGCTCTGATTCACTCAAGAAGAAACTGCACGAACGGTTAATTACGCTGGCGGGCGTTACTGCACGTACAGTGCCAGTTATCGAGCCGAAACCCTCATCAATTCCTGCTGCGCCTAATTTACGCGCCCCGGTTCCTGTCGCTCCTGCAGCTTCGCGCTCGCCGGTGAACAACCATCAAGATGAATCCTCCAAAACATCCGGCCCAGATAATTATCGTTTAAAAAAACAGCCCAAGATATTAGTTATTGGCGCATCAACCGGTGGGCCAGTCGCCTTGGCAGAAGTATTAATTACCTTGCCGGCAAATTTTCCATTACCGATAGTGCTCGTACAACATATGCCAGAAAATTTTACTAAAGCATTTGCCGAGCGTTTAAACAAACAATGCAATATCCGCGTGCGCGAAGCAGTTGATGGCGACCAGTTGCAACCGGGTTTGGCATTGCTTGCGCCGGGTGGAAAACAGTTGATGCTGGATAAACGCAATGGCGGTTCTGTGCGTGTATTGCCCGATGATGAGCGGGTTAACTACAAGCCTTCATTGGATATCACGTTCGGGTCGGCTGCTAATATTTATGGCGATAAAGTGTTGGGCGTCGTGTTGACCGGAATGGGTTCTGATGGTTGCAATGGTGCTCGCTTATTAAAAGAGGCGGGTTCTGCGCTCTGGTCGCAAGACGAGGCGAGTTGTGTAATTTATGGTATGCCTATGGCTGTCGCTCGCGCTGGATTAACGGATAAAGTGCTTAGCCTGAAAGAGATTGGGCCGCGTTTGGTGCGAGAGGTAATGTAATGGATTTACTCAGTATCCTCGGCGTTATTATTGCGTTTGCTGCAATTATTGCTGGTAATTTTTTAGAAGGTGGAGGTCTGGGCACATTGGTTAATGGCCCCGCCGCTTTTATTGTATTTGGCGGCACCTTTGGGTCTGCAATG
>NZ_JBRFPI010000220.1:0-7573 GCF_053579595.1 Cellvibrio sp. | reverse complement strand
TTTTTTATTATCAGCAGGATTTTATGCAGCTCATTGAGGTTAATAAGGCACGTTATAATCGCCATGTAAAGATTGTCTTTGCAGCCTGTGCAATTGGTTTGGCGATTGGTAGTTTGTCCTTATCCCAACTGCTTATTGCGTTATTCCCTGATGAGAGTGGCCGTCATTTTCATTGGAATTTACTCGGTGTTGTGGTTACCGCCATAACGGTTGTCTGGTTACTCAATAAGGTTCGGCAGCACGAGTTTATGCGTGAGGTAACCTATGTATGGGAACTGAAGCAGGCACTGAATAAAATACATCGCAAAATGCGGGCACTGGAAACCGCTGCGAGTGAGGGCAATATCGATGCACTGGTGGCGATGCAATACAGTTACGCCGGTTCACGCCTGTTATGGCAGTTGGATGATAATACGCTCACGCTGGATGAACTGGCGATTAAACAAGCAGAACTTGATCGCCTGGCCGAAAAGTTTAATGTGACGCTCAATGCAAATGATTATGACGAGAGCATCTTAAAACTATTTTAGGCTTTTTAGACTGCGCGCTTCATTTTACAAAAACCGAGCGATTGGCTAGGTTCATCACGGACTACACATCAACGGCAAGTTAAAAAATCAGGGACTTTTGTTCTGCAAGAAAACATCTACGCCGCACCGGAAGCCGACTTCACCAGCACCTATGACGATGCCGTACAGCCAGCATTTTTTATGGCTCCAGCGAAACTTTGGACACTGTACTTCTTCACCTTTAGTTGTACAGATTCGTACTCTTTAAGGCTCAGCGCGCCATCAATATCAGTTGTAATGACTCGGACGGCAGATCCAATAGCAGCATCACTTTGGCAAATTGTGTGTGGATTTTTTTGGGTTCAATCATTCTGGCGCTGCCATTGGTCGGCATATTCCTACCGGAAGATTATTCGTAGAGCCTCACGAAAAGACGCCAGATAGGCAAACTTCCGACCACAAGCGCATGTATCCACAACGGATGAATGAACACTGCGCCCCAACCCCGCCCCAGATCAACCAACCTCGTCCCATTTTCTGACTTTCGGGTTCTGTTGCACGCAGCAGGACGCGCAGTGGGGATTTTTATCGAAAAATTATGTGGATTAACTTCCCAGTTTAGGCAAAACCAAATCTGAGCCGGTTCGAATAAATTTAAACGGGCGCAAGCTTTTGGCGAGTCAGTCAGGATTCACGCGGTAATAACACCTACAAGTGTTAAACAATAACTATCGACACAATAAGAGAAACCGCTATGACTAACCCCAACAGCAAACTCCCGTTTATCAACCTGAAAACCAGTCTCCTCAGCACCTGCATCATCGGTTTGGTCGCCTGTGGTGGTGGCAGTGACCATGGCGTGCGGGCGTCCACGAATGCGTCAAGCTCGACCCCGGCTGTCTCATCATCGTCATCATCGTCTTCCGTTGCACCGGTTGCAGCCTGCACCCCGGTATCGACCGGTAATGAAGGTCTGACCATGCTGAAAACCGACGGCACCAAGTGGGTCAAGAGCAACGGCGACCGGGTTTGCCTCAAAGGCACCAATCTGGGCAACTGGTTAGTGCAAGAATTCTGGATGATGGGGCAGGGTGGCAATGGCGTACACGACCAATGCACCCTGGAAGCCAAACTCACCGAACGTTTTGGCTACGATGAAAAAGAGCGTTTGATCAAATTATTCCGCGACAACTGGATCAAAGAGCGCGATTTTGATCAGCTAAAGGCGTTCGGATTTAATGTCATACGCCTTCCCATCTTGTGGAGCGTGATCGAGGACGAAAAAAATCCTCGAACCCTGCGTGCCGATGCGTGGCATTACCTTGACTGGACAATTGCGGAAGCAAAAAAACGCGGCATCTATGTGATCCTCGATTTACACGGCGCGCATGGCGGCCAAACTCCGAATGACCACACCGGCTGCTCCGGCCAAAACAAATACTGGACTGACACCGACTATCAAGACCGCACCAAATGGTTGTGGGAACAGGTCGCTACCCGCTACAAAGATGAACCTGCTGTTGCGGCTTACGATCCGCTCAATGAGCCATGGGGCTCAACGGCTGAAGACATGGCGGTGCGCGTGACCGAGCTGTACGAGACCATCCGCAAGATCGACAGTAAACACATCGTTATGCTGCCCAGTCACTACGGCAATATCGAAGTCTACGGCGACCCGGCTGCCAAAAACATGAACAATGTGGCGTTTGAACTCCACCCTTACCCCGGCCTTTTTGGCGATCGCCCCAACGACACCCATTTTGATATCCACCGCGATTGGCTCAAATGCGGCCAGACCGGTACCGGCGGTGTATGCGATTGGAACACCAAATTGACCGCACTCAAAACCCCCATGCTGATGGGCGAATTCCAACCTTGGCAATCCGCCGGTTTGGAGCTGGGTGGCAAAATTGCACGCGCCACTTACGATATTTATGCCGGTTACGATTGGGCGTCCACCAGCTGGGCATATAAACTCGTTTCGGTAGCAGGCGGTCAAGGCAAAGGCACCTGGGGCATGGTGACCAATGAGATCAATACCAGTTTGGATACCGGCGTCGGCATGATCACCAAAGCCAGCACCTGGGATTGCAACAACTGGGACTCCAGCTTCGCGGATGCCTGTGCCAAAAAGGCTACCACCATCAAAGCGGGCGGCACAGGCGACAAAACCTACTATCTGGTAGTGAAAACTGGCGCTAACGGCGGTGCCAACCCCGATGTGACCTTCGATAGCATCAGCCTGAAAAACACAGCCACCAACGAAGAACTGCTTGCCAACGGCAACTTTGGCGCTAGCGGTGGCTGGTCAGAACTAACCATCAGCGGTGCGCTCAACTTCAACTACAACAGTGTTGATGCCAGCAAAGCACCCACAGGCAGTGACGGTGCAGTCATGCATATCACCCGTCCGGACGGTGTAACCGGTGAAATCAACGGCGCGCTTTACCAACAAGTCACCCTGAAAGGCGGCCAAACCTACAACTTCAGCGGCGTATTCAAAGGTAATGGCAGCGTGAACACTTGGGCGGAGATCTACTTGATTGAAGACGCGCCTGTCGCCGGCAAAGATGTAGTCGATAACGCGGGCAAAGTGGATTTCACCACCGCGCCGATTACCGAGATCGAAGCCCTGTTTAAGAGCTACGGTGAAGTGGGTTATGACGTGAACGCCGGCTTGGCCAAATGGCTGGTAACCGATGAACACAATGACGTGTTCGACTATCCAGCGCGCCCAACCAACGTCAACCTGGTGCAAACCGGCAATAGTGTTGCGTTGACCTGGGCGGCAGTAACCGGCAACGGCATCACTTACAACGTCTATCGCGCAACCAGCGCCGGTGCGAAAGGCACCTTGGTCGCCGAAGGCCTGACCACCACCAGCTTCAACGACTCCGGCTTGAACGAAGACGAAACCTACTACTACTCAGTCGCTGCAAAAAATAGCATCGCCGAGGGTTACACCAGCGCGCCGGCCAATACTCAACTATTGTTTGTGGCAGTACCAGCCAAAATCGAAGCGGAAAAATTCACCGCGATGAGCGGCATCCAAACAGAAGCGAGTGGCGATACCGGCGGCGGCACTAACGTGGGCCATTTTGAAGCGGGCGATTTTATTGAATTCAAAATCAAAGCGGAAACCGCTGGTAATTACACCATTGATTACCGCCTTGCCAGCCAAACTGGCAGCACTGGTTTTGACGTGCTGATTGATGATGTAGTGGTAGACACCATGGATCTGGCAGCCACAGGCGGCTGGCAAACCTACATCACCAAAACCGGCAAATCTTTTGCGATGACAGCAGGTAACCACACCTTGCGCTTCCGCTCGATTGGCAAGGAATGGAATATCAATTGGTTTGAGATTAAAAAGCAGTAACGCGACAAACCTTATCCGGATTGCGAACGCAATCCGGATAAGGGTATCCAACAATAGCGAAACACAAAAAACAGAGAGCCCAACTATGACTAAACACTTACAAAAATTAGCCATCGCGCTTGCAATTGCCGGCACCGCGTTCGGCACCTATGCCGCCGACACCAGTGCCAGCAAAAAAACACTGAGTGTTTACACCACAGCCAAAGATACCAATCACAAGTTGAGCCTCACCGATACCCTGAGCTTTAAACCCGCGCAACAAAATAAAGAAACGGAAATTGCGATTTACGTTAACCCAGCCAAACAATACCAAACCTTTTTAGGTATTGGCGGTGCGATTACCGATGCGAGCGCAGAAACTTTTGCAAAATTAAACAGCAAGAAAAAAGCCGAATTTTTAAAAGCCTACTACGACAAAAAAGACGGTATCGGCTATAGCCTGCTGAGAACTACCATTCACAGCTCTGATTTCAGCAGCGGCAGCTACACCTATATCGAAGAAGGTGACAAAGAATTAAAAACCTTCAGTATCAAGCACGATCAAAAATATCGCCTGCCGATGCTGAAAGCGGCCATCAAAGCCGCCGGTGGAACAATTACAACCTACGCGAGCCCCTGGAGTGCGCCCGCGTTTATGAAAGATACCAACCACATGTTGCAAGGCGGAAAATTATTGCCTGAATACAACAACGCCTGGGCCACCTACTACACCAAATTTATTAAAGCCTATGAAAAAGAAGGCATCCCGATTTGGGGCATCACCGTACAAAACGAACCCATGGCGAAACAAACCTGGGAATCAATGATTTTCACCGCAGAAGATGAACGCGATTTCCTGAAAAACCATCTCGGCCCGGTAATGGCAAAAGAAGGTTTGGGCGATAAAAAAATTATTGTCTGGGATCACAACCGCGATTTAATTGTGCATCGCGCCAACACCATCATGAGCGATCCTGAAGCTGCTAAATATGTATGGGGAATTGGCTTCCACTGGTATGAAACCTGGACCGGTGCAAAACCGCTGTACGGCAACGTCGCTGAAGTCGCAAAAGCTTATCCGAACGTAAATTTATTGCTGACCGAAGCCACTGTAGAAAAATTCAACGCCGAGCGCTATCACTACTGGCCCAACGCCGAGCGTTATGGCGATTCATTAATTAACGATTTTAACGCTGGCGCTGTCGCCTGGACCGATTGGAATATTTTGCTCGACAATACCGGTGGCCCCAACCATGTCGGCAACTTCTGCTTCGCGCCTATACACGAAAATAACGGCGAGTTAATTTACACACCAACCTATTACTACCTCGGGCACTTCTCCAAATTTATCCGCCCCGATGCCAAACGCGTCAGCGCCGTGTCCAGCCGCAGCGTTTTGCAAACCACCTCGTTTATGAACGCGGATAACAAACTGGCTACTGTGGTCATGAACAATACCGACGATGCGATCAGCTATCGCTTCTACGTTGGCAATGAAGAAACCACTGTAAATATCCCAGCTCATGCGATGCAAACATTAGTGTATTAATTAAGAAAGCATCAGCAAAAAGATCAGGGATGGCATTCGGTCAAAACCAATATAACCCGCTTCGGCGGGTTTTTTCATTGCAAAAATCATTGCCTCTTGCCACCAAAAATCTGTCGGAATAATTTACACACAAAATAATAATTAAGACGCCAAAAACACAATAAGCCCATAATAAACAACAATATAATAAATCAAGCACAGTTCTTGCTAGAAGGCGGCCGCTGTACAACATCAATTCCAAACAGGGATAACCATGAAAACTTTAAAAACTATTTCACTCGCTTGTTTAATTTTCGGTGCAGCGCAAGCTGCTGTTGCGGGTCCGATCTACTTGACCAGTGGTTCAGAGCCTTGGGGCACTAACGCTAACATCGAAAACTTCGATGCCGCTTTTGGTGCAGGCAATTGGGACAGAGCAGTATTTGGTGATGCTGGCGTGTTCAGTGACACTTCTGACTTTGTTTACATTGATGGTGGTGACGGCAATACTTTCGACTTCGAAACCTGGTACAACAGCAACCGCAGCACCGTAGAAACCTTCGTTGCCTCTGGCGGAAGCGTATTTGTTAACGCTGCAAGATGGGGCGGTACCGACAATTTTGATTTGGGCTTTGGTGCAACTCTTACCGAAACTGGCAACTACTCAACTGAGTGCACCCTGACTACCAACGACTTCGCTGCTGCTGGCACTGTATTTACCGGTTCTGGCTGCTCACACGACGTTGTAGCAGGCGCTGGCTTCAACACCCTGGCCTACTCGACAGCAGGCAACATCCTGTTGGAAAAAAGCTACGGCCTGGGTCATGTAATGCTGGGCGGCATGACCACCACCAACTTCCACTCAGGTAATGGTTTTGACATCCGCGTTAACATGTTGAAATACGCTAATGACGGCGTAACCGCTGTTCCAGAGTCATCAAGCATTGTGCTCTTCGGCCTTGGCTTGCTCGGCCTTGGCTTGGCACGCCGCAACAAAAAAGCTTAATAGCTGCAACGAACTGGCATTAACCTCTCGCCAGCTCCGCAAAACCCCACCCTAAAAAGTGGGGTTTTGTTTTTTTGGAGCCAGACCTTAACAAAAAATAATCCTTTCGCTCTGTTGGCTGACACCATTGACTGGCACACTCTGCCCGGCTTTACCACCTTCAACAAAGGAATCCTGACATGAAAAGAATCGCATTTCTAACTGCTGCAATCCTGCTGCAGAGTTGCTCCAGTGTGGTCGATCACACACAAACCTCCACCCTCAGCGACGCCGATAAAAAACAATTAGTCGCCGTTACCCAAAGCCTACCTGCTGAACACCAAGCCCGTTACGCTGCGCGCCACCCGGTAGAAACACTGGGATTTTTTGGCATTAAACCGGGCGATACCGTAGTGGAAGCACTGCCGGGTGAAGGTTGGTATTCAAAAATTTTGCTACCTTATTTAGGTGCTGAAGGTCGCTTGGTTGCCGTTGACTACAGCTTGGACATGTGGCCGGAATTCGGCGGATTTGCGACGCCGGAATTTATTGCGCAGCGCAAAGCATGGCCAGCACAATTTGCCGTAGATGCAAAAACCTGGGGAGGTACATATGGCGCCAAGGGTGAGGCCTACACCTTTGCCACTATGCCTGCAGAATTAACGGGAAAAGTGGATGCTGTTTTATTTATCCGCGCCCTGCACAACCTCGCGCGCTTTGATGCAAAAGGCAATTATTTAAAACAAGCGCTTGCAGAAACTCATCGCGTATTAAAACCTGGCGGTGTTGTCGGCATTGTTCAACATGCGATGCCCGAGGACAAACCCGATGCATGGGCTGATGGTAGCCGTGGCTACTTAAAGCGCTCTTATGTGATTAGCACTATGACCAGCGCCGGTTTTGAATTTGTGGGCGAAAGCGATATCAATAAAAATCCTAAAGATGATCCGCAAGCCGATGACAATGTATGGCGCTTGCCACCTAGCTTAAGTGGGACCGAAGAACACAAAGCGAAAAATCGTCTAATCGGTGAATCCAATCGCGTGACATTACTGTTCAAGAAAAAATAATTTTTCATTTATCAATAAAGCAGACTGCATCATATAGGTGCAGTCGTTTTCTCCTCGAAAAACCTGGCTGCATTTTCTAAAGTGGGTGCGCCAGCGAACTGAAAACATAGGTTAAAAAGGTGT
>NZ_JBRFPI010000219.1:0-7623 GCF_053579595.1 Cellvibrio sp. | reverse complement strand
TTGAGCAAAGCTTTTAAATCTCTCACATGGCGACGGCTAATCACCGGGCGCAATTCTGTATCCGCCAAGCGCACTTGATACTGCCCCTGCGCATTGCGTTCCAGCGCTTCAATGTGCTTCACCGAAACCAACGAGTTGCGATGCACGCGCACAAAGCGCGCACCAAATTCTTCTTCCAACTCTTTTAAAGTTTCATCGAGCAAGTGTTCACCTGCACGATGATAAACGGTGACGTATTTGTGATCCGCGAGAAAATAGCGAACATCATCCAGCGGAATTAATTCAACCCCGCGTCGCGTTTTCGCAGTAATGTGAGTGCGCTGGTTCTCCGATTTAGGCTTGTTATCTTTTTGTGCGGCAACGCGCTGGATTTTGTTGAGCTTTTGCGCTTTCTCCAACACCTGCAACAACTGCTCGGCTTTTACCGGTTTGAGCAAATACCCCACGGCGTTGGTACCAAACGCATCCAGCGCATACTGATCAAACGCCGTGCAAAAAATCACTGCCGGCGCATCTTCCAATTCGGCAATATCCTGCGCCAGGCTTAAGCCATCGCGGCCGGGCATACGAATATCAAGCAAGACTATATCCGGGTCATGTTGAGTGATGGCGACTAGCGCGTCTTCGGCATTATCCGCTTCAGCGACCACCGAAAAACCGTCAATTTTTTCCACCATGCGCAGCAAGCGCTGCCGCGCGAGAGCCTCATCATCAACAATTAAAATATCCATCGTTATTGTCTCTGTCTTTTAGTAGTAGTCGCTATTAATTTTATGGTGATTACAGGGTTAACGGACAAAAAATGTAAGTGGTGAAAACACCGTTTTCCGCACTGCTGGATAAGCGCGCCGCCGTGCCGAAATGCGCGGTCAAACGGCGGCGGATATTATCTAACGCCATGCGGTTGTGGCGCGCCGACGCATCACTCTGATGATTATTTTTTTTCACCAACAAATAGGGGTTGGTGATAACGATGCTGAGCTGCTTATCATTTTGCGATACCTTGACGGTAATTTTCCCGCCTTTGGGCAGCGGTTCTATACCGTGGAAAATTGCATTCTCCACCAGCGGCTGCATCATCAGACTAGGAATTTTTATCGCCGGGTTGCAGCTGCTGATTTGCCAATCCAATTGCAAACGGCGACCTAAGCGCAGTTGTTCAATATCCAGATAGTGTTTGCACAATTCCAATTCGCGACCCAACGGAATTAAAGTAGGCTCCGCGAGGCTGGCGCGAAACAATTCTGACAGATCTTCCACTACGCGCTCGGCGGTGTCCGGATCAGTTGCAATCAAACTGGCGATTGAATTCATACTGTTAAATAAAAAATGCGGCCGAATACGCGATTGCAACGCCTGGATACGCGCTTGCATTTCCGCTTGCTGTTGGTTGCGCAACTGCTGCTGCAAATATAAATAACGCAGCAAAATACCCGATAAAATCGCTGCAATAACCATGTTGTTCAGCAGCAACCAGCCATCAAAACTGAATTCCTGATCGCCCACAAACGCCATGCCACTGGCACCGTAAATAATCCACTGCCCCGCGACACAAAGCACCAGTGTTATCGCCAATACCAATGCATAACTGACCACACCTGCACGCACATGATTCTGCCTGCCCAACCAAAAACGCAGGCGGCACAGAGCCACTGCGCTGAAGACCACGATCCATTGCACCTGTACGGAAATTAACGCGAGCTTGTCCCAATTAAAATGCTGCAAACCGGATGAGGCGCTAATAGTCAGCAGAACGGCCAATAATTCCGCAACCAATACGAGCAGGAAGACGGATTGGCTGCTGCACAAATCCGGCAAAAACGGAGTGGCCGGCTCGGCCGGTGCCGGGCGCGGTGTTCTTGTCCTGGTAGTAGGAGCCTTACTATTAGAGGCCTGGGAGCTGCTCATGAGCGTCTTCTTTAATCAGTGTTTAAATAAGCCTTGGGGCTATATAATGCGCGGCCTGCGGATCAGGGCAGTTTGCGTATTGATGTGCCGATACCAATGGTAGCCTAATCGCGCCCGACATCTCTTTCATTATTTCCAGTTTGTGGACACATGCTCATGAGCCAAAACGATCAGCCCATCAAACCCTGGGGCGGCCGCTTCAGTGAAGCCACCGACGCCTTCGTTGAGCGTTTCACCGCCTCTATCGGTTTTGATTACCGCCTCTATCATCACGATATCAACGGCTCCATCGCCCACGCTACCATGCTCGCCAAAGTCGGCGTGCTGACCGAAGCCGAGCGCGACCAGATCATCACCGGTTTGGAAGAGATTCGTGCAGAGATCGTTGCCGGTCAATTTACCTGGTCCATCAGCCTTGAACATCGAAGCGCTGCTCACCCAGCGCATCGGCATCACCGGCAAAAAGCTGCATACCGGACGCTCGCGCAACGATCAAGTAGCCACCGATATCCGCCTCTATTTGCGCGACGAAATCGATGCAATCGCGAAAGAATTGACTCGCCTGCAACAAGGTTTACTGCAAGTGGCTGAAGCCAATGCCGACACCATCATGCCCGGCTTCACCCATTTGCAAACTGCCCAGCCAGTGACTTTTGGTCATCATTTATTGGCCTGGTTTGAAATGTTGCAGCGCGATTATGGCCGCCTGATGGATTGCCGCAAACGCGTAAACCAATCGCCTTTGGGCGCTGCCGCACTCGCCGGTACCACCTACCCCATCGACCGCGCCTACACTGCGCAGCTGTTGGGTTTTGATGCACCGACCGAAAACTCGCTCGATTCAGTTAGCGACCGCGATTTCGCCATCGAATTTGCTGCTTTCGCCAGCATCCTGATGATGCACTTGTCGCGCGCGAGCGAAGAGCTGGTGCTCTGGACTTCATCGCAATTCAGCTTTATCGATCTGCCGGACCGCTTCTGCACTGGCTCGTCAATCATGCCGCAAAAGAAAAACCCGGACGTGCCTGAATTAGTCCGCGGTAAAACCGGCCGTGTGTATGGTCACCTGACGGCGCTTTTGACTCTGATGAAATCCCAACCTTTGGCCTACAACAAAGACAATCAGGAAGACAAAGAACCGGTATTCGATGCAATCGATACCGTAAAAGACTGCCTGCGCGCTTTTGCCGATATGATCCCGGCAATCCAACCGCGCAAAGAAAAAATGTACGAAGCAGCCAAACGCGGCTTCTCTACTGCAACTGATCTGGCGGATTACGTCGTTCGTCGCGGTGTACCTTTCCGCGATGCGCACGAGATTGTCGGCAAGTCAGTTGCCTACGGCGTGCAAACCGGTAAAGACTTATCCGAGATGAGCCTGGCCGAGCTACAACAGTTCTCTCCCGTCATCGAACAAGATGTATTTGCCGTGTTGACACTGGAAGGCTCAGTCGCCGCACGCAACCACATCGGCGGTACCGCACCGGCGCAAGTAAAAGCTGCCGTTGGTCGCGCCAAAGCGAGCCTTGAAAGCCGTAAATAAGTAAGTCACTTACTAAAAAATCCTTACATTGCGCTCAATGTGAGGATTTTTTATTATTACAAATCAATAAGTTAGTTAACAACTCTCCATTACGATCTGTCGATTGCCCCTGATCCAATCAGCATCCGGTTTTACTGTCACCAAACTCATCCCTTTATTCCCTCCAATCGCTGGTATTCGCACCAATATGGGCTAGCCTTTAAGTCTGGCAGCTTGTTTTTTGTCCAGATAAATACCGAGACGCGAATAAAAGGATATGGGTAAAAAATCATTGCATTCAGAAGAGTCTGAAGAGGCACTGGCAGCTAAAATTTTGCTGTTGGAGGAAGAGCTCGCGTCGCTGAAACAGTCCCTGCAAGCCCATCATGCCATTCGCCAATTGCGCGCATCGGCCGCCGGTGACTATGGCGCCGATGAGCAAAATGCACCAGCGCCCAGCGCTGGCACCAAAGGTAAAGCAACCGAAGGGCCGATTTTCGACGAAAGCTGGGTGATGGAAACGCTCAAGTTTTTAGTTAAACAACAGCATTCATCCAGCCCGTTACAAGTATTGGCGCAAGTGGGTAGATTATTGGACCTGCGCGAGATAGGCCTTTGGGGCTGGGATGCTCACTCCGCCAGTGTCAGTTTATTGAACCAGTGGGCCGCACAAGATCTGAGCGATACCACCCGACAACGCTTGCAACATCCGGATTGGCTCTACTTCCTGCTCAAACCGGAGTCCAGCTACTTTCGCCAACTGCGCGATGGCAATGCGCTTGCTCTTACCGCTACCGACCACGATTTGGCCGAAGCCACCCAGGGTCTGCGCGCGCTGGATATTTACAATAGCCTGATTATTCCCCTGTGCGAACAAACCCAATTGCGCGGTTTTATGACACTGCACCGCGACAACCCGCGCACTTGGCACGCGCAAGACACCAAAGCGCTCACCAGCCTGCTCGCCTGGCTGTTCCGCTTTATGCACCAGCACGAACAATTGCGCGTAATGGTTGACCGCGACACCCGCTACCAATATGCAATGGAAGCGACCAATGACGGCCTCTGGGATTGGAATTTACTAACCAACAAAATTTATTTCAGCCGCAGCTATCTGCGCATGCTGGGTTACGATTACGAAGACTTACCCGGGAACCTCGATACCCTGCGCGATTATTTTGTTCACCCGGATGATGTGGACACCATGCTCGGCGAATACCAATCTGCTATCGACAATCGACAAGAATCTTTGCAATTACAATTTCGCATGTTACATCGCGATGGCAATATTATTTGGGTGCATTCCAAAGCAAAATTTTTTGAACCCGATCATCAGGGCCACGCCAGCCGCTGCGTGGGAGTGAATACCGATATTTCCGATTTTATGAGTTCGCGCGAGGAACTGCTCAGCGCCAAAGCGCAAGCCGACCTCGCCAGCAAAACCAAAAGCGAATTCCTCGCGCGCGTCAGTCATGAAATCCGTACGCCGATGAATGCCATTATCGGCATAGGTTATTTGATGCAAGATACCCAGCTCGATGAACAGCAACAGAGTTATCTCACCAGCATCAATTCAGCCGCCGACTCGCTCTTGCAAATCATTAACCAGCTGCTCGATTTCTCCAAAATTGAAGCGGGGCGGGTCATTCTTGAATATGCCCATTTTGATCTAGACCAATTATTTGAAAAAATTTCGCGACTATTTGAAATCAGTGCACTGCATCGCTCGGTTAATATTGTGTACGACATCAAACCCGAAGTGCCGCGCTTCCTGCGCGGTGATGCCTCGCGCCTGAGCCAAATCCTCGGCCACTTGATCAGCAATGCATTTCAATATTCCAATACCAACCAAGTCATAGTGCGATTGGCGCGCAAAAGCCAAACCAGCAAACAAGTCGTGCTTGAGTTCAGCGTTGAGGATGCCGGCCTGGGCATGACGGAAGAAAAATTGGTGCACATCAAAGAGCGTTTGGTGTTTAACAAAAATACGCCAGAGACTGAAAAAAATACTTACGGTCTCGGTATCTGCAGCCACCTTGTACATTTAATGCAGGGCGACTTTAGCATCGATTCCAGCCTAAACAAAGGCTGTAAAGTCACCTTCAGCGCCGCATTTGAACACAGCCATCTGGGTGAAAAAACCCTGATCAACCATCCGCGCGATTTGAATAATATCCGCGCGCTGATTGTCGATGACAACACCATTGCGCGCACCATCATCGCCAGCACTGCGCGCAGTATTCATTTGCAAGTCGATGAAATAGATAACCCCATCGCCGCGATCGAGCGTATTCGCCAAGCCGATAATTTAGGACAGCCCTACCATTTTGTACTGCTCGACTACCGCATGCCCAACATGAATGGCTTGCAGCTCACTGGCTTGATTAAATCCGACCGCAGCCTCAAACAAAAACCGCGTGTGTTTTTAATTTCCGCTTACCATCGCGATGAAATTTCCAGTGCCGACCCCAATGCCATTTTAGTCGATGAATTTTTAAGTAAACCGGTGAGCGAATCGCGCCTGTTCGATGCCATCAGCCAAGCGATTGGGCGCGAGCAATTGCTGCAAGAAATTAGCCCGACAATTGTTACGCCAACCGATATTGAGGAGCTACTGGAAAATGCACGCATCCTGATTGCGGAAGACAATATCGTCAACCAGCAAGTCATCCGCGGCATTCTGAAATAGAAAAAAATCAACACCGTCATTGCCGCCAACGGTATTGAAGCCCTGAAATTATTGGAAAATGCCAGCGAGCCCTTTGATGTCATCTTAATGGATTTGGAGATGCCGGAAATGGATGGACTGGAAGCAACGCGGCGCATTCGTGCAGGGCAATTGCGCGCGAATAGTTTGCAACAGAATATTCCTATTGTTGCTGTTACCGCGCAGGCGATGCGCGGTGATCGCGAGCGCTGTTTAGCGGCGGGCATGAACGGCTATATATCCAAACCAGTCAACCCGGAACTACTCTACACCACCCTCGCCGATATTTTGCGCAAGAAAAAAGTCACTAACGGCAATTCGCACCGCTAAGGCCTATGTATTCACGTCCAATAGACATACACGATATCGATGAAGGCGTTGATCGCAAACAACTCAATCAACTCAAACAGCGGTTTCTGGATTTAAACCAACTGCGCCACCAGCGCACATGCGCAGCGCTACCTGAACGCCAGCAACAATTTTTGCAAGTGCTGCCACTCTTATTTCACGTTAACCATCCCATGTTGCCGGGTTATATTTCCCACAGTACACCCGCCGGTGTCTATCACTATGCACCCGGCAATGATGAATTGCGGTTGGCAAAAATTCTCGCGCGCAGTTTTCAATACAATCGCGACCTCACTGAAAAAAACATGGCGATAGACGCGCTGTTTATTATGGGCAGTGTCGGCACTATTGCACAAAGCGATTCAAGTGATCTGGATGTTTGGGTGTGCCATAGCCTTGCCGATGACCACGCATTTTTACCCGAGCTGGAGCGCAAGTGCCAACTGATCAGCCAGTGGGCTGCAGTACAGATTCATTTTGAGGTGCATTTTTTTTTAATGCGCAGCGATGAATTTTCCAGCCGGCGCACTCAATGTTTGAGCAGTGAAGCCAGTGGATCAGCGCAGCATTATTTATTGCTCGATGAATTCTACCGCACCACCTTGTGGCTCGCAGGAAAAATTCCGCTCTGGTGGTTTATCCCCGCATCGCAAGAACAGGATTACAACAGCTACCGCGAAAAATTATTAGGAAAACGCTTTCTTAATCGCAACGATGTCATCGACTTTGGCGGGCTGCCATCAATCCCGGCCAATGAATTTATTGGAGCTGGTATTTGGCAGCTCTACAAGGCGATTGAATCTCCCTACAAATCCGTATTGAAATTATTGTTGTTGGAAGTCTATGCAAGTGGCGAACTGGAGACAGGAATTGCTAATGCAACAGCAGCACCCAGTGAGGATACCTCCACGCAGATCAGCCTTTATCAAGACAGTATTAATGAAGCGCTCAGCCAACAAGATGCCGACAACCCAAATCCGAATCAGCAACCCAATAACAGCCTAATCAACGGCGAACCACTGGCGCTCAGTTTCAAACGTGCGATTTACGCACAAGACCCGGACGCCGACGCGCTCGATCCCTATGTGATGGTGTATCGCCGCATTGAGCAGTATTTGCAAAAACACAATCAGCTGCA
>NZ_JBRFPI010000218.1:0-7645 GCF_053579595.1 Cellvibrio sp. | reverse complement strand
GCCAAGCAGGCTGCCACTGGCGGCGCCCATATGCACGGCAGGGCCTTCGCGCCCTACGGATTGTCCCGTCAACAGACAGGTTGCTCCGCCAAAAAACTGGGTGACCATATTGCCGGGCGGCATACGCCCCTGATGGTTTTGCAGACGGTCCATCACGTGGCCAATACTGGTCGCGTGATGACGTTTATCAACGCATTGCAGGATTAATCCCAGCACTACTGCGCCGGTTAAAGGCAGGGCAAAGTGCATGATTGAGCTTATCGCTTCAAAATTTTCAAAACTTTCGGGTAAAAAGTAGGCGAGCGGAATTTCCACTAGCCAGCGGAACAGCACAATCACGGCACCAGCGATCAGCCCGGTTAAGAGTCCGAGCAGCGTCAAGAGTGGGAGTGAATCTGCCCCTGCGAGCTTGTCGCGCATGGATTCAGCGCGTTGGCTCAAACGTTTTCTGGTTGGGGTGGATTGCTCTGTTGGCACGCATTTATACCTATTCGAGTGGCTGCTTTTTAGGCGGCGCTGGCCAGATGTCCTGATTTATCAAAGAGCTATTATCAATGCCCGTTAGCTTTTGCTTTTGATTTATCGATAAGGCTCTTATGATAGCCGTCTTTATTTTTCGCCAGCATCGGTTGGCGGGCGCTCAGGATACCAGAGTCTCCCCGGCCAGATTAACTGCGATGACATTGAACACGATTGGAGGAGACAGAGGTGATTAAAGCAGCAATTGTTGGTGGGACTGGTTATACGGGCGTAGAACTACTGCGCTTATTGGCCAAACATCCACAAGTAGAAGTGACTGTGATCACCTCGCGCGCAGAAGCGGGCACCAAAGTGGCCGATATGTATCCCAGCCTGCGCGGCCATATCGATCTGGCATTTACTGAGCCGGATGTGGCGGTATTGGGCGAGTGCGATGTAATCTTTTTTGCCACCCCTCACGGCGTCGCGCAAAACATGATGGGCGCGCTGATGAATACCAAGGCGCGTATTATCGATTTGTCGGCTGACTTCCGTATCCGCGATGTGCCCCTGTGGGAGAAATGGTACAACCAAACCCATGGTGCCCCGGATCTTGTGGCTCAAGCTGTTTATGGTTTACCAGAGGTCAATCGTGCAGCGATCCGCACCGCCAAATTAGTGGCTTGTCCTGGCTGCTATCCCACTGCAACCCAATTAGGTTACCTGCCGCTGATTGAAAACAATCTGGTTGATCCGACTCGCCTCATCGCCAACGCCGCCAGCGGTGCCAGCGGTGCCGGGCGTCAAGCCAAAATTGATAATCTGTTGATGGAAATCAGCGACAGCTTTAAAGCCTACGGTGTTGCGGGGCATCGCCATTTGCCAGAGATCGAACAGGGCTTGCGCGATGTGCAGCCTGCCGGTGCTGCACCGGTCGCATTGACGTTTGTACCGCATTTGCTGCCGATTATCCGCGGCATCCACGCCACGCTTTACGCGACACTGTTGGATGCGGATAAAGTGCCTGATTTGCAGTCTCTCTATGAGCAGCGCTATGCCAATGAGCCATTTGTGGATGTATTGCCTGCTGGCGAATTGCCACAAACGAGAAGTGTGAAGGGTTCAAATGTCTGCCGCATCTCGGTTTTACGCCCGCAACAGCGCGATACTGTGGTGGTGTTATCGGTTATCGACAATCTCACTAAAGGCGCTTCCGGCCAGGCTATCCAGAACATGAACATCATGTTTGGGTTTGATGAGAAAGCCGGGCTGGACGTTGTGGCTTTGATGCCCTAAATTTCCGGGCTGATCCTAACTACGCGGGATGGTGTAATACCATCCCGTGAATAATAAAAATGGTAGCTATGAATCCTGCTAAGACCAAAGTAAAAGGCTCCCCGGTTTACCGCATGAAAGTGGTACCCCATCGGCCGCTTAAAAAGGCATTTATCATCCTGGTACTGCTCGCGTTGATCGGCGCGGCGATCATTGCCACCTATTTCTATGCCCTGAATCAGGCAAGCCGTGAACGTCTTTCGCCTCAAGAGGCGCAGGAGCTGCGTGTTCAGTTGGAAAAATTGACGCATGAGGCTAGTGAGTCAAAGCGCGAGCTGGCCAAATTCCAATTAAGCGCAGAAGTTGATCGCCAAGCGGGCGAGGAGCTGCGCAAGAGAGTAATGGTGTTGCGCGATGAAAAAGCCGCTTTGCAGCGCGACGTAGAGGTTTATCGCATCCTCACTTCGAAAAAAAGTACCAATCCAATGGGCATCAGTTTTGGTATTTTTTCTGTATCCGCGTTGGCGGACAACAAAAAACAATTCAAGCTGGTCGTCCAAAAACTGGCGGAAGGCGATGATGATTTCTCCGGTCAGTTGCGGATATTTGTGGTCGGCCAAAAGGATGGTACGGAGACCAAAATATCGCTCCATGAGCTGGCAGTTAGCAAGGTAGATACTGAGCCTTTGGCTGAAAACATCCCGCTCAGTTTTAAGTTTTTCCAGAATATTGACACTGAAATTGTGCTGCCGGACGGGTTTGTCCCTGTGCGGGTTGAGTTGGCGGTGAAGTCCAACTCACGGCGTAATCCGGTGACCGTTGAAGCAGAACTTGAATGGCCAGAAATTAAATAGCATTTGCTAAGGAGTCTACCTGATGGCGTTTTCCAATAATCACACCCTGATCTCACGTGCAACCAAAGTAATCGGCGACCTTCACTTTACTGGCGAGCTGCAATTGGAAGGTAAGGTAACCGGCAATATCATCGCCGAGGATGAAAAGGACGCAAAAGTGGTGATCGCCGATACCGGCGTAGTGGAAGGGGAGATTCGTGCGCCGGTGGTGATCGTCAATGGTAAGGTGCAAGGGAATATCTACTCCAGTAAACACCTTGAGCTGGCGGCCAAAGGTAATGTGACCGGCACTGTGCACTATCATTCGATTGAGATGGTGAAAGGTGCGCAAGTGAACGGCAGTATGATCAATAAACAACAAGAGTCTGCCAGCATATTGGATATTGCTGTCGCCAAGGCTTAATAGTTGACTGTTTTACTCGGGTAAAGGGATAATAAAGATTGCCCCGTCGGGCTTGGTTGTTATCCGGAGTATGTATGTCTACCGCTGAAATCTATGTTCCCCAGGTTGTTACTGTCACCGAAAGCGCTATCGCCAAGGTCAGAAGCCTGATCGAGGAAGAGGATAATCCCGATCTTAAACTGCGTGTTTATGTTACCGGCGGCGGTTGCTCAGGTTTTCAATACGGATTTACTTTCGATGAGGCGGTCGCTGATGACGACTCAATTGTCGAGCGCGATGGCGTCAAAGTGGTAGTGGATGCAATGAGCTATCCCTATCTGGTGGGAGCGGTAGTGAATTATGAAGAAGGGCTGCAAGGCTCCAAATTTGTGATCCAGAATCCCAATGCCTCCAGCACCTGCGGCTGTGGGTCGTCCTTTACTGTCTAATCTATCTACTTTAAAAATCCCGTGCGGTGTTCTCCAGCGTAGTAAACGCCGCCCAAAATCACCTCCCGCTTGGCTCCCGTTACTTCGCGCAGGTTACCAGTGCGATGATTGATGGTCTGCTGTGCTAGCCACGCAAATGCCATAGCTTCTATCCACTGTGGATCTATCCCCAACACGGATGTACTTGCCACTTTATCGGTCGGCAGTAAATCCTGTAAGCGTTGCATAAGTCTTGGGTTATAGGCGCCACCACCGCATACGTAAATTTCTTTTGCTGCTCGACCAAGGCTACCAATATTGCCTGCAATTGTTGCAGCGGTTAGTTCCAGTAAGGTCGCTTGCACATCTACGGGGGAGAGGGTTGTTGCCAGTTTCGCAAGGCTTTTATCGAGCCACGAGCGGTTAAAGCTTTCTCTGCCAGTGCTTTTTGGTGCGGGCAATGTGAAATAAGCATCTGCCAATAAATCTGCAAGTAGTTCCGGGTGAGCCTGACCGCTAGCTGCCCAGGTGCCATTCTTATCGTAGCTGTCACCTGAGTGAGAATGTATCCAATCATCCATTAATACATTGCCGGGGCCTGTATCAAAGCCTAGTGTTTGGCCTTGTGCAGGTAACCAGGTGATGTTTGCCATGCCGCCAATATTAACAATGACGCGATCCTTAGCGTGCGTATGAAAAATGGCGCGGTGGAAGGCGGGAACCAAAGGCGCACCTTGGCCACCTGCCGCCATATCGCGCCGGCGAAAATCAGCCACTGTGGTAATGCCAGTCAATTCGGCAATCAGGTTTGGGTCGCCAATTTGCAGGGTAAATGTGCCCTCGCTTGAACCGGGTGGGCGATGGCGGATAGTTTGGCCATGGCACCCAATTGCCGCGTTTTGTGTGGCGCTAATGCCTGCTTTGGCGTGCAATTCCAGGCTTGTCCGGGCAAAAAGTTTCCCTAAATCCACATCCAATGCACCCATGCGGTCGATTTCGTTATCGCCGGGGAGTGAGAGTGAGTGGATTTGTTGGCGGATCTCGGCCGGAAGTGGCAGTGTATGCTGTTCAAGCAGTTGTGGAGTGGATTGTAAATCGACAAGTGCTGCGTCTATAGCATCAGCGCTGGTGCCCGACATCAAACCTAGGTAGAGCTGGCGCTGTGACATCTACAGTCTGACTTAGTTGCTGTTGTTGCCGTTTTTGGCAACCGCCAGACGGCTAGAGGATTTGTATTGATCCAACTTCGCAATCAATGGACGAGTGGTTTCATTAAAGCGTGCCAGCTCGGTTTTTTCGATGCCAATAGATTTTGGCAGAGGTACGGTAACCGGGTTGCGTACCTGGCCGTTAACATGGAATTCGTAGTGCAGATGCGGACCAGAGGCCAATCCTGTAGAACCGACATAACCTATCACATCGCCCTGGCTGACACGTGATCCTGAACGAATGCCTTTGGCAAATCCGTTCATGTGCCCATACAGCGTTTCAATACCTTGGCCGTGCTGAATAATAACGGTATTTCCGTAGCCATTTTTACGACCAGCAAAAGCCACCTTACCATTACCCGTAGAGCGTATCGGTGTTCCTCGCACGGCGGCGTAGTCTGTGCCTTTGTGTGCCCTGATGATATGTAAAACTGGATGTTTGCGTCCCAAACTAAAATGGGAGCTGATTTTGGCAAATTCAATTGGGCTACGCAGAAAGGCTTTGTGCATACCGCGACCATCAGGGGTGTAATAGTTGCTTGCACCTTGTTGGTCGGTGTAGCGAACGGCTTTGAAAGTTTTTCCAGCATTGGTAAATTCGGCCGCGATTATTTTGCCTGTACCGATTCGCTTGCCTTTAAGGAATTGTTCTTCGTACATTACCTTAAAACTGTCGCCTTTCTGGATGTCGAGCGCAAAGTCGATATCCCAACCGAAAATGTTGGCTAATTCCATAGTCAGATTGCTAGGCATACCTGCACGTTTTCCAGCCATATAGAGGGAGCTAGCAATAGAGGCTTGGCGGAAGGCGTATTTAACATCGGGTTTGAGTGCGACTTCTTTGCCGGTGAAGCCTTTGGTGTCGCGGGTAAAGCTCAGGCTATTCAATTCGTCGATAATATAATTCAGGCCTTGCAGTTGCCCATTTTCCACCAAAAAAGCCATCTTTTGGCCCGGGCGGATATTGCGTAAGTCTTTGGCATCCTTGGCGTCGCTGAATAATTCGTAGATGGTGCGATCATTCAAGCCTGCGCGTTTAAATAAAATCGATAGGTTATCGCCATTTTGTATGGTGAACTCTTTCCATTGCGGTGCGGCTGGTTTTTGGTCCTGCATCTTTACAGGTTCTGGAACTGCCGCAACTGTTTGGATAATGGTTTCTACTGCGGGTACTGATATGGGGGTGGCAGGCGTTTCTATGCCTTGTATTTTCAATCCGGGGATGTTCTTGCTAGGGATACTTACTATTGCAGAATTTTCTTGAGAGTTGCTGCCTAAAATGATTACCAAACCTGCCGATATCACCACTGCGGCCGCGAGATGTCCGCGCGGCACGTATTGAAGCAGGGTCGATCGAACGATTTCGTAGTAATTTTTTATTTGGGGCATGAGTAAAAAAGTCGCAATTTTTTATAGATAAGTGATCCAAGAAAGAACATTTATAGCAGAAAAAAACGCCATTAACACCCCAAAAATTCATCTTGCTGCAACAAGCCTCTGGTTTTGTCTTGTAATTGGAACAAGATGCGGTATCTTTGCCGCCTTTTTGTTCCTAATCGAAACACTTTTTACAAGCTTGGTTGGTGCGTTATGGCAGCTATTGACACTAATTTCCTGCAGGAATTGCAGGATCGTGGGCTTATTGCCCAAATGACTGGCGGTGATGCTCTTGCGGAGCATCTTAATTCAGGTAGTCGTACGCTTTATTGTGGGTTCGATCCGACTGCAGACAGCTTGCATATCGGAAGCTTGGTGCCGCTATTAATGTTGAAGCGTTTCCAGCTTGCGGGCCACAAACCTATCGCTCTAGTAGGTGGCGCTACCGGCCTGATTGGCGATCCAAGCTTCAAGGCGCAGGAGCGTAAACTAAATACTGCTGATGTAGTCGCCAATTGGGTGGATAAGTTAAAGAGGCAGGTCAGCCAATTTATTGATTTTGACTGCGGTAGCCAATCGGCCGAGGTGGTTAATAACCTCGATTGGGTTGGTAAAATTGATGTGCTTAGTTTTTTGCGCGATGTCGGCAAGCATTTCTCTGTCAATAACATGATTAATAAGGAGTCGGTAAAGCAGCGCATTGAGCGTGAAGGTGAGGGAATTTCCTTTACCGAATTCACCTATATGCTCCTGCAGTCCTACGATTTCGCCGAGTTATATGTGCGCAACAATTGCACCCTTCAGATTGGCGGTAGTGACCAGTGGGGCAATATCACTGGCGGTATTGACTTGGCTCGCCGCATGCACGGAGCTCATGTGTTTGGTCTGACCATGCCTTTGGTGACCAAGTCGGACGGAACGAAATTCGGCAAAACTGAAACGGGTACCGTTTGGCTCGATTCTGAAAAAACATCTCCCTATGCCTTTTACCAATTCTGGCTGAATACTGCAGATGCGGATGCTTACAAATTCCTGCGCTACTTTACCTTTTTATCGGTTGCCCGGATTGCTGCTATA
This sequence comes from Cellvibrio sp., assembly GCF_053579595.1. Classification (NCBI taxonomy): domain Bacteria; kingdom Pseudomonadati; phylum Pseudomonadota; class Gammaproteobacteria; order Cellvibrionales; family Cellvibrionaceae; genus Cellvibrio; species Cellvibrio sp. The sequence continues at coordinate 585 of NZ_JBRFPI010000218.1, read as the reverse complement.
GAGGCTGAAGATGCGGCTCGCCAAGGCAAACCGGAGGCGCAGCGTATTCTCGCGGAAGAGGTGACCAGGCTTGTGCATGGTGACGCTGGTCTATTGGCTGCCCAGCGCATTACGCAGGCTCTGTTTAGTGATGAGTTGTCTGGTTTGAGTGAGTCAGACTTCCTCCAGTTGCAGCAGGATGGATTGCCTTCGTCAAAATTGATCCGTGCAGAAATTGCTGATTTACCGCTTACTCAGTTATTGGCTGATGCTGAATTGGCTGCTTCAGGAAAGCAAATTAAGGATGCATTGGCTAGAGGTGCCGTGTTCGTTAATGGTGCTGCCAAATCTATCGACGACAATATGCAATCGGCTAATTGTTTTGCGTCAAAAAATGCTTTTTTTGATCGTTTCTATCTTGTGAGAGTTGGTAAAAAGAAGTACCACTTATTTGAGGTTGTGTGATTTTTGTTGCCATTGGTGGGTAATTGATCGCAAATGAAATTAAGTGTGGTTAATCTCCAAAAAGAGCTTGCAGGCTCGTGGTTGGGTTCGTATAGTGCGCGCCCTTGCCGAGCTGGGGTCAGGCGCGAAAGCGCAGTGATT
>NZ_JBRFPI010000217.1:0-7652 GCF_053579595.1 Cellvibrio sp. | reverse complement strand
TCGCGCCATTCTATCCTGTCTCTATCATCGAGACAATGAAATCATCTCCTTACTCGCCTCACTACGAAAAGCTACGCCTCTGGTTAAAAAAGCAGCGGGAAGCGAGTGGCTTGACACTTCGCGAAGCCTCTCTTGCAATGGGGCGGCATCATTCGGTCCTGGGTAAGATGGAGCAGGACCGGCGGAAAATTGAAGTGCTTGAGTTTGTGAGGTACTGCCAGGTACTGGGTGTCGATCCCCATGAGGGTTTGGAGATCCTTGTTCACTCTCTTCAAGACGAGCACGATGCATCGCAATAAAAATAGCCGCATCCATCTCCACGCCAAATGATCTACACTGGCTTCTCCTGAGTAACTTCCTTTTATTGTGCGACATGGATTTACGACCATCGGTTGTCTTATTTCGAAAAGCAATCCTGAAAGCAAAAGTGGATGGATTCCAATTTGATTCACTGGATTCTTTCCCAGTTAATTGCTGCGAGTTTTCCTCGTATTTATTGGCAAAATTTCTGATTGAAAAAATTGGCTTATCATCCCTGAAAATAGTCACGGGCGAAAATCGACATAAAAAATCCCAGCGGCATATTTGGATAAAGTTTGATGATACTGACATTGATATTACCGCCAACCAATTCTCATCGACAGATAGAACGGTCATTGTTGAAGCGCATAGCCAGTGGCATCAACGATTTGAAATAATTAAAGTTGAAAACCCCAATCCGAAGTTGACACAGCTCAACAAAGAAGCCAAATCCGCATTGCTATATGATTACAAAAAAATCCTTAGCTGCCTCGCCTATAACGATGATTCAGTTCGAACGATTCAAAAATAATTGCGCAATGGAGAAGGTATGATTTCCGATATGACCAAAGCAAATATTCTGATTGCGATAGCAGAAGGCCAGTCGGTCTCTGAAGCCGCGAAGCCCTATGGACTTAGCTATGCCCAAGCGAGGGGTGCGTTATCTCGATTTTGCCCGCAGTTGAAATTACGCTGGAATCTTGAAGAAGTCCGGGTCAATCCAAAGAAATATATTGACGCAGCACTAGCGATAGTTGCCTCACCTAAAAATGCGCTCCGTAGGGTATTACGGGATGATTTGGTATTTCAGTTGAAGTTACGGTCACCCAATGAACTTACGCCGCAGTATGTCTCTAACATTGCCGCAGAAACCTTGCTTTCACATGGTGTTACCGAAACCGGACTTGTAGAAATACAAGAGTGGTTGCTTGCCAATGGATTGTCGTGCAAGCGCAAATTGCCGGAAACGGATGAATATATGCGGGTGGTTCAAAAAGCCATTATATTACTGGATGCCTTCGGATTGGATGTCTCCCACCCTAAAGCACAACTGAAAAATATTGATGAATAGTAAAAGAAATTTGGGAGAAGTTTATGGCGCATATGATACCTAACTCAGTTATTGGTGCTGTGTCTTCAGTGCTTGCTGAGTACTATCAGAGCCATTCCAAATTAAATGTGTTGTTCATGAGCGCAGGCGCGTCAGGTGAGCCACCAGAAGGCAATATGGAAACAAAGTGCAGTGCCTGGCTTAAACGGTGCAATGACGATGAATCGCTAAATCCTCTTGCAATTCTTGGATTGATCATCCAGCAATTTATGGATTTAAACCCAGTCAACTCCCAAACTGCTGAAGGTCAGCAGCGAATTGCGGAAAGTCTTGCCAGAAATCAGTTGAGTTATCAGTTAAATGGTTTTATTACCTTGGCTGGAGCAAGCCTTGCTACAAAGTCGCTAGCGGATTTTTTTAAGGCTGGTGATTTTGCATCTGTTGAAGCTGAATTTAATCGCGCGGTATCGCAATTAAATGGTGATCCCCATGCGGCGATTACTGCTGCAAGCTCCATCATTGAGGCCTTGTGTAAAACCTACATCGAAACCTTCACTCTGGAAATGCCAGCCAAACAATCTATTGCCCCTCTATGGAAAGTCGTTCAGGGTCATTTGGGATTAAGCATCGATCCCACACTGGAAGATGACCAGAAAAAAATTCTTCAGGGATTGTCATCCCTCATTGACGGCATTGGGGCTTACCGAACCCATATAGGCTCAGCTCATGGCCGAGGCTTAGAGCCTCCAACCATTGCGGTGATGGAGGCACGTCTGCTGTGAATGCATCGCATACTCTGGTGACATTTTTAATGGAGCGCTGGCATAGCTGCTTGAATCAAAACTTTACCCGCTGAATTCGCATGACATGCAAGATGGCCAGCAATCCTTAACATTATCGGCGGGCTAAGCCACAAGATGGCGCAATCTTCCGTGTGTCTTAGTGGATCTTGCTTTGTTGTTTGGCCAACCTCCAGGTTTGACTTCTCGCGCTCTAGTTGACACTCCCAAGCTACTTTCAAAATAAAAGTGGTTCGGACTAAATAAAATTTTAATGCATCAAATTATCTGGTATGCCCAGTAAATTGATACATGTCAATTGATTCTTTTACAAAAAGCGTATGCTAAAAATCTATTTCTCACAAATGGCTCTGCACTAGAGTTACCAGATATCAAGGTTGTTTTATGGCTTATTTTCAAGCTCCACTTGAATGGAATTCGGATCTTATTAGGCAATATGACTTAACCGGGCCGCGCTACACGTCGTATCCTACTGCGCCACAATTTAGTGAAAGCTTTGCTGTTGCTAATTTTAAAGCAGCGGTTGAGAGGAGTAATGCGAGCGGAAGGCCGCTGTCGCTTTATTTTCATATTCCTTTTTGCGATACCCTTTGCTTTTATTGTGGGTGCAACAAAGTCGTTACTAACAATAAAGGCCGTGCGCAACCTTATTTGGAGCGTATGGAACGGGAAATGGCGATGCAGGCAGAGCTATTTGATTCCGCGCGACCTGTCACTCAATTGCATTGGGGGGGTGGTACTCCCACGTTTATCAGTGATGACGAAATGTCTTGGCTGATGGCTGCGACACGCAAGCACTTTACATTGCTGGATGATGACGCAGGTGAGTACTCTATAGAGATTCATCCAGGGCGCGTATCGACTAACACTATGGGGCATTTGCGTAAACTTGGTTTTAACCGAGTCAGTATGGGTGTGCAGGATTTTGATTCCCAGGTTCAAAAAGCAGTAAATCGTTATAACAGTGTTGAAGATGTAAACGCTTTGGTAAAGGCACTACGCCAACAAGACTATCGCTCGATCAGTATGGATTTAATATATGGCCTGCCGATGCAAACCTTGACCAGTGTCGGCGAAACATTAAATAGAGTGATAGAACTTTCTCCCGACCGCTTGTCATTATTTAATTATGCCCATATGCCGCATCTTTTTAAGAGCCAGGAATTGATTAACGAGCGTGATCTTCCCTCAGCAGAGCAAAAACTTGAACTTTTGTATATGGCGATAGAGCGTTTGCAGGGCGCTGGGTATATTTATGTTGGCATGGATCATTTCGCAAAACCGGATGATAGTTTGGTGCAGGCACAAAGAGCCGGAAAGTTACAGCGAAATTTTCAGGGCTATTCCACACATGGCGATTGTGATTTACTCTCTTTTGGTGCCTCTGCGATTAGTGCATTCGGCAATGTCTATATTCAAAATGCTAAGCGCGTTGAGCAGTACCAAAAATCGATTGACTCAGGTGCAATCCCTTTTATTAAAGGTATTGAATTAACCAGCGAAGATCTGTTGCGGCAGTTTGTAATTAATCAGCTAATTTGTCATTTCGATTTGAATTTTGTTGCTGTTGATAATGCATTTGGTCTGGATTCACGCAGTCATTTTGCTAAAGAGTTAGCGCAATTAAAACCAATGATTGAAGATGGATTGCTCAGTATTGATGATGACGGAATTGAAGTTCTCAATGCGGGGCGGTTGCTTATTCGTAGAATTTGTATGGTGTTTGATGAGTATCTTAATAACGCATCAACAATTCGTTACTCCAAGGTAATTTAGTCAGTAATCTTTTTTGGGATAGAGTTTGAACAGGTGATGCAATCCAATCAGTAGTGCAATAGCGATTGGATTGCACCACCTGCTCAAAGTTGTCACGTTTTCAGGGATTATAAAACTCGCCTTGTTTGCGTAGATAAAACCACCAGTTTAATAACACACACACCAGATAAAACACCGCAAAACCCAGCATCGCATATTCCGGTGTGGCCGCTTTGATTTGTTCGCCAAAAACCTGCGGAATATAAAATGCGCCATAACCTGCTACCGCAGAAGTCCAGCCCAATGCCGGGCCTGCTTGCTCTTTAGGAAAAATATTGGCGATGGAACAGAAGGTTGAACCATTACCCATGCCACTTGCTGCAAACAAACCCAAGAACACCAAAAAGAAGGGCACAAAATACTGTTCAGGGGTGGCGGATTGATAGGCCATGCGCATGTAATAAGCCGCAACGATCGACAAAATCACCATGGCAATCGCACACATTTGTGTGACCAGTGCACCGCCAAATTTGTCAGATACCCAACCACCTACAGGGCGAATGAGTGCGCCAATAAAGGGGGCGATCCACGCGTAAGTCAATGCGCTTGGGCCATTCGGGTTAAGGGTATTGTGGGTCATTACCCCATCGACAGGTAGATGACTAAAACCAAAAATAACTTGAATAGACAGTGGGAAGGCAGCAGAAAAACCAATAAATGAACCAAAGGTCATTACATACAGCACACTCATTACCCAAGTGTGTTTGTTGTTAAAAATTTTGTATTGGCGATCAAGGCTGGTTCGAATAGTTCCGGGCAGCGCTTTGAGTAACATCACCGTAGCAAATAACACCAACACCAGTACCAGCTCTTTGGGAATGCCAAACCCGGAACCATTGACACTGGCAGGCATGATTAGCCACAGCCCCAGCGCTGAGGTGGCAAAGCCAATTAACATCATAGCGATAATGATCGCAAAAGAGCGCGGTGCTCCGCCTGCCAGATTGGGTGTAACCTCGGCGGTGTTGATATTGTTCATGCCAAACCAAATCGCAAAAGCGAGTGGGATGAGCAGCAGTAGCCAGACAAACCCTGCGTTTTGAATCCAGGTTTCGGTGCCTGCAGGAATAGCACCAATTAAGGTGCCGCTTGCAGATTTCAACACCATTGGGTCACCACCCAGTGCGCCAAAGGCGCCAAAGGTCATAAACAACGGTACCAGAATTTGCATGCTGGTCACACCGAAATTACCTAACCCGGCATTTAGGCCAAGCGCTAATCCCTGTTGCTTACGCGGATAAAAAAAACTGATGTTGGACATGGACGCGGCAAAATTGCCCCCGCCAATTCCGGAGAGCAGCGCCATTAATTGAAATACCCAAAATGGTGTAGTTTGATCCTGCAATGCCAGCCCAGTGCCAATGGCAGGTAGCATCAATAAACTGGTGGTTAAAAAAATGGTGTAGCGGCCACCACATAAGCGAATAAAAAAACTGGCTGGAATACGCAGCGTCGCTCCGGTCAAACCGGCAATCGCCGCGAGGCTGAATAAATCGCCGGCCTGATAGGGAAAGCCAAGGTTCAACATTTGCACGGTGATAATGCTCCACTGCATCCACACGGCAAAGCCACAGAGTAAGCTTGGAATTGAGATCCACAAATTGCGATTGGCAATTGCTCTCCCGCGTGAATCCCAGAACGTTTGCTGTTCCGGTTCCCATTGTTTTAGGTCAGACATGTGAAGCCCTCGGTCAAAAAAGTTGTTTTCGCGCAAGGATCACTATGGCTCTGCGCAGATATGGAAACTATTCAACCTCAGTGTTAAGTTGCGGTATTAGAGGTGTTAGCTTGCCTACCCAATAGGGGTAGGTGTAGTTGATCTATCTACCCACAAATGGGCATGTGCTGCCCTTAGGTTCTGCAAGCAGTTAAACTGCAGATAATGATGTATTGGTATTGAGGAGAGTCTTGTGTCAGAAACGGCCGCGAGCATTATGTTGGTGGACGATCACCCTTTATTGCGTAAAGGGTTGCGTCAGCTTTTAACACTGTCGGGTGAGATGGAAGTAGTAGCCGAAGCGAGCAATGGCAAAGATGCGATTAAATTGGCGAGTGAACTTGACCCTGATTTAATTTTATTGGATTTGAATATGCAGGGCATGGATGGTTTGGAAACGCTACGCCATTTGCGCGATGAAGGTGTCACTTCGCGCATTGTGATGCTCACCGTGTCCGATGCCGATGAAGATGTGCTCAGTGCAATTTCAGCGGGAGCAGATGGCTATTTGCTAAAAGACATGGAGCCGGAAGATATGCTGGTGCAAATAGAACGCGCCTTGTCCGGCAAAATGGTGTTGAGTGAAGCAGTCACCCAAGTGCTCGCTACCGCCATTCGCAATCCCAACACAAAAGGCGCAGTGGGTAGTGACAGTCTCACCCAACGTGAATTGGAAATCCTGAAATTAATTGCCAAAGGTATGAGCAATAAAGTCATTGCGCGCGAATTGGCTATTTCTGACGGCACTGTCAAAGTGCACGTTAAACATTTGCTGAAAAAATTGCATTTGCGCTCACGCGTAGAAGCAGCCGTGTGGATGATTAATCAACAAAATTAATGTTCAGTAGAGTGTGTTTATGGATTGTTGTTCACAGCCTGGCTTGTTACCTGTGCAAGATGCGTTGTTGCGAATACATCAACAATTAATTCCTGTACAGGAAACCGAATGGGTTGATTTGGCGCTTGCATTAGACCGCATTCTCGCAGAATCAGTGTTGGGCAATATTAATGTTCCTGCCAGCGATAACTCCGCGATGGATGGTTATGCGCTGCGCACGAGTGATGCACAAACTGAAGGCGCTTTGTTTGAGGTAATTGGCCAGTCGCTGGCCGGGCACCCCTTTCGTTTTAGCGAACGCGAGGAGGCGCAGTCAGTGCTCGGTAAAATGCAGGCTGTGCGCATTATGACCGGAGCGATGATTCCGGCGGGCGCCGATGCCGTGGTGATGCAAGAAAATGTTACGCTTACTGCGCAAACACTGCAGCTGAACAAACCTGTGCTGCAAGGCGAAAATATTCGTCGCGCCGGTGACGATATAAAAAAAGGCAGTGAAGTTCTGGGTAAGGGCCATCGTATTAGTGCGCTGGATATTGGTTTGCTTGCATCGCTGGGGATTGCGCGCATCAAGGTGTGGCGGAAGTTGCGTATCGCTGTGTTATCGACGGGCGATGAGTTGTTGTTACTTGGTAGTGCGCACGCAGAAGATAAAATTTATGACAGCAATCGCCCTTTGCTATGCGCACTCTTGCAACGATTAAACGTCGAAATAAAAGATATGGGCATTATCGCCGATGATTTGCTGGCACTTCGCGCAGCGTTTATGCACGCTGCACAATGGGCTGATGTCGTCATTTCTACCGGTGGGGTCTCTGTAGGTGATGCGGACTACACCAAAACAATATTGGAAGAGTTAGGCCAAATTGACTTCTGGAAAGTCGCGATGAAGCCGGGAAAACCTTTTGCATTTGGCCGTTTAGGGGCAGGTTGGTTCTTTGGGTTGCCGGGCAACCCTGTTTCAACAGCGGTCACTTATCATCAGCTTGTTGTGCCAGCGGTGCGATATCTAGCGGGTGAGAAATCGGTTGAATCAGTGCAGCTGAATGCTATCGCAAAACAATCCTTTAAAAAGCATCCTGGGCGAATGGATTTTCAGCGTGGAATTTTAGCGAGTGAGCAAGGTGTGAATAC
>NZ_JBRFPI010000216.1:911-7679 GCF_053579595.1 Cellvibrio sp. | reverse complement strand
GGCCATAGGTACACGCCAAATGGATGCTTCCGCCATCATCGACTATTTCGCACCGCTCATGCAGTGGTTGGAGAAAGAAAACCAAGGGCAGGCGTGTGGTTGGTGAGATATGTTATCTGGAATATTCATTGGTTAATTGAGGTGACAGATAAAGAGCTATCTCTTTATCTGCATCGTCGCAAAATGTGAATTGAATTATAAAATTCACAATCAAATCCGAAGATTAGTGCAGTAACAACTTACGCGGCTTATATTGCAACGATTGGATCATTTTTAGCCCATCGTATCAAGGAGATACAATATGAGTCAGTGTTACAATTCAGGTGATTTCAAAAAATATTTTGACGAAAATATGCAGGACTTGGGGTTGCCTGTACCTACCACGTTATTTGATACCTACCAAACAGCTATAGGAACCGTATCTACTCTTGTTGGTGCATTAGGTACCTTGGGGAAGGGAGCTACTATGGCCGAGTTGATTGGTGCCACGGTTGCTTTAGAGAAGCTTACTGTGGCTGCAGCTATCGGGGCCTCTGCTTATACCGGAGCTGCAATTGGAAGTGTCGCAGTTGCTAGTGGCCGTGCCCTAGGATGTGGTACTCGTATGGCGGATGTTTTTGCATTTACAGATAGAAACAATCTCAAGTTTAAAGGGGTCGCATCGTTTTATGCACTTAACCCTCAAATTTTAAATAGTAGTTATTCTTCTAGAAGTAGCTTCGGGCTTCGTGCAAGAGTATCTCCTCCAAGCTTTGAGTACGCATAATGTGGAAAAATATTGCATTTTTGGCCGCCTGTGTTGCTCTTGTCGCATTGTCCTTCGGTGCTTTCCATATATTTGGTAATTATCTATTTTTGATTATGATGGTGATTGTTATGCTCGCTCTTTTGGTGAAGGTTGGAAAGCCTAAGTTTGGGAAAAAGGATTAAATTTGATAGGTGTTTTGACAATTCATTGTTTGTACAAACGTGGGGTCGCAATTGGCGACCCCATTTTGTTTAAAATCCCACTCAAAAAATTAATTAATCAAATTCAACAAACCTAAAGTGCGGATTCTCCACCATAACCTCCAACATTTTAATTTCCTCCAAAACCACCAGCTGCTCAACACCTTCAATATCAATTTTTATGCATTCATCGCGGTGGTCATTGCGCTGTGTATCCAGCGCAACTCCCTGAATAATATCGCCCGATTTTAACGTGAGCTTAATCGGGTAGTGGTACATGCAAACGATTTCAATATAGTCATGTTGGTTGCAGCTGATCATTTTGTTTATTCGCGTAAATTAATGTTTTACCACTTTTATACCGAGCAAACCGAGCACTTGGGTGCCTGGAAATCCGTCGGCGATCATGCCTTGTTGGTGTTGGAATTCACCGATGGCGCGGCGGGTTGCTGGGCCGAGGATGCCATCGGGTTTGCCGAGGTTGAAGCCTTTATTGTTGAGTTGTTGTTGCAGCGCGATAACTTGGTCGCGATGCAAGCGCGGTGCATCTACCGGTGGCGGTTGTAATAATTTTCCACCGCCAGCGATTTGGTCGGCGAGTTGGCCAACGGCAATGGCGTAAAATTCAGAACGGTTCCAACGCATAATCACATTGAAATTGTCGTACACCAAAAATGCCGGACCTTCGTGGCCGGACGGTACTAGCAGTGACGCGTTCATATCCGCTTGCGGTAGTGGAGAGTTGTCGGCGCGCGTAACGCCGAGCTTGGTCCATTCTGCAATCGATTTATTGTTTTTTAAACCTGCTTCAAGAAAGGGAAAATTTTTCGGTAATTTAACTTCGCGCCCCCAACGACCTTCAGTTTGCCAACCGAGGTTTTTTAAAAAATTCGCGGCCGATGCCATGGCATCCGGTGTGCTGTTCCATAAATCGCGTTTGTGGTCGCCATCAAAATCCACGGCATTTTTCAAAAAGGACGATGGCATAAATTGCACATGACCCATAGCGCCCGCCCAGGAGCCTTTCATTTTATTTGGTGCAATTGCACCTTCATCCAGAATACGCAGTGCATTGATTAATTCGATGGTAAAAAAAGTGCTGCGGCGTGCATCGCAGGCGAGGGTAGCGAGAGAATCGACAACCGGAATATTGCCGAAGTAACTGCCGAAATTCGTTTCCAATCCCCAAAACGAAACAAGGTAAGCAGCAGGTACACCGTATTCTTGTTCAACTCGCGCGAATAAATCTTTATGTTTGGCCAGTAGTGCGCGGCCCTGCGTAACACGTTGCTCAGTAACGCGGCGATTAAAGTAATCGGCAAAGCTGGTGGTGAATTCAGGCTGCTTGCGATCCAGTTCCAATACTTGTGTGTTGAGTTCTGCTTTGGCAAGGCTGTTGTTAATGGTGTTTTGTGAAATGCCTTCCGCTTTGGCTTTTGCAGAAAATGTAATCAAACAGGCAGCAAATTCTTTTTGCGTTAGCATGGGCGCAGCTGCCGGAATTTGCGCTGTGGTGGTGTTAATTGTGGTGTTGGTGCTAGCTGCTGTTGTTTGTACGTTTTGATTTTTTTGCGCGGCGTTTTGTGCATCCACTTTATTAGGTTCGGCAACCTGAGCGCAGGCAACCAGGCTCATGCCACAAATAACGGGAAATAAACTCCGTAGGTTTTTCATAGTAACTCCGGTATTTAAGCAGCTTCTAATTCTGCTTTTTATGGATACCCGCATTCGCGGGTATGACGAAAACGGTATTTTTTAACGCGCAGCAAAACCTGCTGGCCTAAACCTAAACATCCGCACTGTTAATAAAAGTGCAGCGCAGGTTAATCCGGCAATTAATGCCATCCAAAAACCGGGCGCGCCCATAGGGGCAGTGATCCAGTCTTTAAATGTCAGCATATAACCGAGCGGCAAACAAATTCCCCAGAATGACAGCAGCATGATAAACATCGGGGTTTTAGTATCCTTGTAACCGCGCTGTACATTGATCATGGTCACCTGAATAACATCGACGATTTGGAACAGGGCCGCGAGCATAAATAATGTAGTTGCGACCTGTTGAACACTAACATCTGATGTATATAAACCGGCAAGCCATTCGCGCCCAAAAAATAAAACGGGTGCATTAATACAGCTAATGCCTACCGCCAGGAGTAGTGAACTGCGAGCAAGCAAGCGTGCCTCGTCATGGTCTGCAGCGCCGACTAAAAAGCTGATACGCAGTGTTAAGGCCATGCCCAAACTCAGTGGAAGCATAAATAATACCGAGGTCACATTGAGTACGATTTGATGGCCTGCAACGGTTGTTGATCCCAATGGTGCGAGAAACAGTGCGATCATGCAAAACATACTCACTTCAATAAACATGGTAAAACCAATCGGCAGTCCCAATTTAAGCAGGCGGGCGATTTCTGATTTCGCAGGTGCAACCCAATCGCCAATCAAATGAAAATTTTTGAACGTCGTGCTACGGTTTAAATAAATAAGCAGTGCAAGTGTGGCAGCCCAGTTGGAAATACTCGTTGCCCAACCGCAACCGATTCCGCCCATCGCCGGTAATTGAAAAATAATAAAATCAAATCCGTAAATAAAAATATAATTGAGCGGCAGGTTTAGCAGTGTGCTGATTAAAGAAAAGACCATGATAACGCGCGTATGCCCCAAACCATCGGTCAAGCCGCGCAGCGCCGTCAACAACAGCAGCGCCGGCACACCCCAGGCAAATGCATCCAGATAACTATCAGCAATCGCTGCAGTCACTGCATCAAGTTGTAAAATTCGTAGCACCGGTTGAGTATTCACCAGCAATAAAACCATCACCACCATGGCCACGAGTGCAATATAAATTCCCTGCCATGTGGTAGGCATAATTTTGTGCAATTCCCCCGCACCACGGTGCCCGGAGATCGTAGGCTGCAACGCACTCAACACGCCCGCAAAAAATAGCAGCACCGGCACCCACAGGCTTGCACCTATCGCCACGCCCGCCAAATCCTCAGCACTTGCATGGCCAGCCATCACCGTATCGATAACCCCATTCGCCATCTGCGCCAACTGCGCAATTAAAATAGGCGCGCCGAGCACAGCAAGTTGTTTCCACTCGTGCAGGGTACGCGCGACCAGGCTTTGGTTGTGATCCGGTAGGGTTTGGAGCTGATCGGTATTTAATGGTTCCACAGGGTGTCCGTTGGTGTTGGGGTTGTGTTGCAGGTTCTATCTAGGGATAAACAGGAGAATTTTAGCGGAATTTGGTGAAGAGGGCATGAACTAAAGTGTAATCGGAAACTTACAAGGTAATATTAGTTGTTATGTAGTGAAATATTTCTACCTGATTGGAGTGTTAATATATGGCTAAAATGATGTTAATCGTGGTTCGTTGTACTAGCGATATGTAATGCAAATTATTTCCTCTCTCATAGCGATATTTGATAAATAAGGTGTTGTGTCAAATGGATAGTAAAGATGAGATCTGCAAAGAAGAAGAGCCAATTTTTTGGACGGCTAATAAAATTGCGCTCGGATGTTTTCTTCTCATATTGAGCGCTGTCGCCTATTATTTATACCGTATTGTATTTCCTGAGCTTCCTGAATGTATCGGGCGATGGGATGAGGAAAAATGTCTTATAGATAGCCTGGTGAATCGAAAGGCTGAGTTGGGTCAACTGGGAGATTTTCTTGGGGGGCTGATAAATCCGATAATCGTATTTGTTACTGTTATTTTGTTGCTTCGATCACATCATCAAACCGAAAAGGCTTTGAAAATTTCCAATTCTGAATTAATTGCGACTAGGAATGCTGTGGATCAAGCTACTAAAGCTCAAGAGGAAATGAAGAAATCATTAGAAATACAAATCATCGAAGCAAAGGGGCAAAATAATTTTGGTAATTATTTTAAACACTTAGATGAATTCACAAAACATATGGAAAGCTTTGTATCATTTTCGGATGTAACAATCGAATATAGAAGGCTTCATAAATACATATTTCCTGCATGTATAAATGGAGAGTATAACCCTGATGTAGCTGTACAGGAAAAATTTGACAGAGTGCTTGCTGACGTTTTCCTTCAATTTATGCTGCTAGATTCGAATGATTGGGTAGCCGCCGCAAAGGTTTCAAAGAGAATCGAAGAGCTTATAAGTGCGTTCCAAATTGATATACATCATTGTGTATCTGTTGACGCGCTAAAAAAACATTCTAACGGGGAGTATATTAGTGGACTTAAGTACTTCGTTAAGATAGGTGAAATGGAAATAACTTTTTCAGTTGATAACGTAATTAGACATATAAGCTCTTTAATATTGTTAATAAAATGTTTTGATCATGCGCTAAAATTCAAAATAAATGGTGATATGGCATATTATCAGCATAGTGATGCGCTTTTCATTATGGAAAACCATTTCGCAGCAGCTTTGAGGCAAGGGAAATGGGGGAATATAAATCAGGATGGAAAAATTGATCCGTGGATGTCGTTAATGAAGATCGCGAGGTAGATAATAAATTACTAAAGAGATTAAACGCGATGTTACTATTTCATTGTCTTATGGGTGGGCGTTCTGAAAAAATTAAAAGGCTCGCACCGGATAATCGTGATGAGTTTTTATTTTTCGAAAGATAGGTTTAAATGTGTGGCTCTGGTTTAAGCAATCTCGACCCAATCCACCTAATAACCGGCAACGCCTTCTCATAATCCCCAATTTCAACCCGCGTACAACTCGCGTAATCAATCTGCAATTGTTTGAATAGGGCAGGGTTGCGCCAATCCAGGTTTAGTATGTGGGCGATAAGAATTCGGATAACACCGCCGTGACAAATAATCGCGTGATGCCCCGGTTTGGTATTGTTGATAAGTGATCCCCAACTGCTGATAACCCGCGCTGCGAACTCGGTTAGTGATTCACCTTCCGGTGGTTGCATGGAGTGAGGTGATTCCCAGAAGGCTTCGATGTTTTTCCATTCATCGCCCAGCTCATCAAATGGGATCCCATCCCAAATGCCAAAATCCATTTCTTGTAGATTGTCTTCGGTACGCAACGGAATTTTATGTTGTACGGAAAATTCTTGTGCGACTTGCAAGCAGCGCAAGCGCGGTGAACTGATTAGATTGTAGATGGGCGTTTGCGTATGCAGATTATTTAGCGCGCGTGTTAAATCGCTATGGCCTGTTGCACTGAGTGCGATATCCGTGCGGCCGTAAAGCGCGGCTGGGCCTGCGACTTTTCCGTGCCTTACTAGTGTGATGATTGTAGATGTCATTTGGTGTTGTCTTTTAATGCTAAGGGTAAACCGGCGGCGACAAACAATACTTTGTCGGCGATTTGTGCGAGTTGCTGATTTAATCGGCCTGCTTCATCGACAAATTTGCGGCTGACTTCGCCTAGCGGAATTATTCCCAATCCCACTTCATTAGCGACAAAAATTACGTTGGCGTTGTTCGCGCTTAGGCTATTCACGAGCGCATCAAACAACACGGAAAAATCCTGTTCGGGATATTCAAACAATTGGTTGTTAAGCCATAGCGTTAAACAGTCCACCAATATCGTTTGCGATTGCTGTGTTTCTTCTTGCAATGCGGTGGCCAAATCCAGCGGGCATTCGCGCAAGCGCCATTCACTGGGACGATTGTGCTGGTGGTGTTCAATCCGCCTCGCCATCTCTTCATCCAGCGCCGTTGCCGTGGCGATATAGGTCACGGGTAATTGGCTAGCACTTGCCAGCTCTTGTGCAATGCGCGATTTGCCTGAGCGGGCGCCACCTAACACTAACGTAATCATAATAGATTCAGTCTTTTTGATTGTTGTAGCTTGAATAATAAATAGG
>NZ_JBRFPI010000216.1:0-901 GCF_053579595.1 Cellvibrio sp. | reverse complement strand
GCATCACCATAACCGTTACACCAAGGGTGAGGGAAAATGCTATGTACGATATTTATATTCAATGTGGATTAGTTGTCGGGTTCTTTTTTGTTATGTACTTGGCGGTAAAGTTTATTGCCCATTTGCGTAGAAAGCGACCCAATAAAGAGCTATGGGCTACGATTTTTGAAGGCGTTACGCACAAAACAATGGATCTTGAGCCGCTCAAGCAACCAGAAGTATATATAGAGAAAAAGGCAAAACGGGATGGCCAGACTTACGATGAAGAAACTGGCGAGAAGCAGTATCACATCACCAAGTAATATTCAGCTGACTAAGATGGATTAGCAGCACCGCATAAATTACCATTTCACTAATCTGTTGCGCTGCGCCCAAACAATCACCGGTATAACCACCAATCTGTTTTTGAAAATAGAATTTTGCAGCGTAGCGAACCACAATCAATGTGGCGATTATTAAAATCGCTTTTTGCCAATGCAGTAGAAAAAATATCGGCAAGCAGGTTGCCAATAAAATAACCAGATCGGTTTTGGATTGATTATTTGCCAGCGGTTTACTTTTGCTGCCATCTTCGTCGGCAACATAGCGCATATCAAATACCAAGCTCGCTGCAACTGCGCGCGATAGTGCATAAGCGATAAATATGCCCAGCGCGATTTGGGTGTTTTCAATCAGCAGAAGATACTTTCCCAGCAGTGCCATCACCAGCGCAGCTGCACCGTAAGTGCCGATGCGGCTGTCTTTCATAATGCTGAGCTTTTTCTCGCGCACAAAGGCACCGCCGAAACCATCGGCAGTATCTGCAAGGCCGTCTTCATGAAAGGCGCCGGTGAGTAGCAAACTAAAAGCCATCGCCAGCCAGAGGCTAATGGAATTGGAAAAGAGATAATTAGCGGCAAGA
>NZ_JBRFPI010000215.1:0-7704 GCF_053579595.1 Cellvibrio sp. | reverse complement strand
GCAATGCGCGCTCGGCGCGGCGACGTAACGTAATATCGCGGCCAATGCCAACCAGTGCAACAGTTTCACCTCTGTCGTTGCGCACCGGCAGTTTGGTGGTGAGAAACCAGCGCATATTGCCGGTCTCTTTATTGACCGCCAGTTCTTCACGGTTAACCAATCCTTCACCGGTGCGAACAATGGTTTGTTCATCATCAAAAAAATTCTGCGCCATCTCTTTTGGGAAAAAATCAAAATCATCCTTGCCGATTAAATTTTCCCGTGTGGTGCCCATGCCTCTGGCAACCGCATCGTTTGCTAATAAAAATTTACTGTTCAGGTCTTTGGCAAAAATGCCGTCGGGTACCGCATCGACCAGGGTGCGCATCAGGTTGCGCTCTTGCTCAAGCGTAGCGGTTATTGCACTCAGCTCTGCCGTGCGCTCGGCCACACGATTTTCCAATTCAGCGTTCAGGTCACGGGCATTGAACTCGGCTTGTTTAATCTGGGTAATATCGCGTGTAATACCGATAATTCCGATAACATTGCCGTTATCATCATGTAGAGGAACCTTGGTTGTAGAATGCCAGCGCGTCTCGCCGGTTTTAAAATTTGTCAGCAGTTCCTCGCGCCCCACCAGCGGTTGGCCCGAGCGCATCACCAATTGATCATCGTCGGTATAGGCTTGTGCAGCCGCCGGTGGGTTAAGATCGAAATCGGTTTTGCCTAAAATACTGTCTGCTGATTCCGCACCGGTCATATTGACCAAGGCTAAATTAGCGTAGATAAAACGGCCTTTTTCGTCCTTGGCATAGATCAGATCGAGCATGTTGTCGCCGAGGGTGCGAAGCAGATAACGTTCCATAGCAAGGTCTTATATTAGTGGTGGTGGTTATTCTTATTGCACAGGTATGATTAGCCTTCAGTATAGGCATTGATTAGTACAGTTGAGAAAAATAACATTCCTAAACACTGACACTTGCCAGCTTATTGGCGGGCATAAACAGCGCCTTGTGTACTAGTGCTTTTTCGGCGGTTTTTTGGCAACTAGTTATTATTGTTATTCGGCTAGAATTTTTATCCAGGCACTTCATACTGAAATATCCAGGAGCAATAGATGGGCGCCCACTGCTGTAGCCACGATCACGAACCGCCTATCAAACCCGATCCTAAATACCGTCGCATTTTGTGGATCGCATTGATCGTCAATGCATCCATGTTTGCGATTGAAATTATTTTTAGTATTCGCTCGGGTTCTGTTGCGCTACTGGCCGATGCCATCGATTTTTTTGGCGATGCAGCCAACTACGGCATTAGCATTTGGGTATTGGCGATGAGTGTGCAGGCGCGCGCAAAAGCGGCATTAATTAAAGCCGCATCCATGGCCTTATTTGGTATTGGTATTTTAATTCATGCACTGTGGAATTTAATTACCGGTGTACTGCCCGATGCACAAACGATGAGTTTAATTGGCTTGCTCGCACTCTGCGCTAACGTCGGCGTAGGAATTTTGCTTTATGCCTATCGCAATGGCGACAGCAATATGCGCAGTGTGTGGTTGTGTACACGCAATGATGCACTGGGAAATATCGCGGTGATTATTGCGGCTATTGGTGTATTTGGAACGGGTACTGCGTGGCCGGATTTAATTGTGGCCACAATTATGGCCTCACTGGCTTTGACTGCAGCTTGGCAGGTGATGAAACAAGCGCGGAAAGAATTGACTAATCAGTAACTCATACAAGGAAAAAATATGAAACGTAATTTGCTGATTAGTTTTATCTGCCTCGGATCTTTATACATCAGTTTCAAAGTCGGTTATGAGTATGGCATTCGACAATCAACTGATGAAGCATCAGAACGATTAATGCGCGGATTTCTGTTGACCACAGCCTATGGGGCTTCCTTATCACTGACAACGGAAATGGGTAACCATCAATTTCTGGAAGGCGGACATTACGCTGTCGCAACGCAATTTTCCGTAGATCGAATGAATATTCTGATCGATCAGATTGAAGGGATTGATTACAGTGATACACAGTTTGAAGCCGAGATAGACACTAACTTGTCTGCAGCGAAAACTTACCTTGAAAATCTGCCAGACAAAGAATAAGCCTGCCAACAACCGTTTTATAAATATTCATTCATCGTGGATCTAACAAAATCTTCATACTTTTATATATAAAAATAATTCCATGTTTCAAAATGAAACAGCTACCCAATCCTATTGCCAAGAGTAACTTCGGCCTGTTTCCAAACCACTCATTAAATCCTATTTGTAATATTTTAATGGTCTTTTAGTCAAAATAACCCTTAGTATTTCTCCAGCCGTTTGCGCGGCCGGTGCTGGCCGCTTTGACCTTGCACTCTTCCCCCTGGGCGAGTTCATGGCGGTTGCACCTCTCACCTGACTTAGGCTCCGGGCTCCGGAGAGATGTATCACCTGAAGTAGTGTCAGAGCACATCAATCCCCAAGGAAATAATAAAGATGAAATCCTTTTTCTCTTCCATCGTTCTATTACTCGCGTTTTGTATCGCGCCTTTTTCCCAGGCGCAAAGCTGTGGCACCGGCGGCGGTGCGACTGTCTGTTTGACGGCCACCGGCACGGCCAACAATATCGGCTTGAGCTGGACGGTTAGCGGTACCATCAGCAGTGTGCAGGTTTACCGCGATACCGACAGCAACCCGAGCGGCCGCATCCGTATTGCGACCGTTAGTGCATCCACCAAAGCCTATACCGACTCCACCGCCGTAGCGGGAACGCCCTATTGGTATTGGATTAAATTTACCGCCGCCGGCACCAGCTATAGCTCCAATGCCGCAACGGCGACACGCACTGCGTCTACCGCTGCAATGCGCAATCTCACCAGCGTACAACTGGCAGCCCTGATGGGCGCAGGTTGGAATTTGGGTAACTCGCTCGAAGCGATTGGCAGTGAAACCGCCTGGGGTAACCCTGCTACCACCCAAACCATGATCAATGCAGTAAAAGCGGCCGGATTCAAAACCATCCGTATCCCTGTGTCCTGGAGCCAATACGCCGATGCCAACTACAACATCAACAGCACCTGGATGGCGCGCGTCAAACAAGTGGTGGATTATTCAAAAAGCGCCGGTCTCTATGTGATTATCAATATCCACTGGGATGGCGGTTGGATGCAGCCCAAGTACGCCAACCAAACTGCCGTGAATAGCCGCATCACCAAATTGTGGACGCAAATTGCCAATCAATTTAAAAATTACGATGACTACTTATTATTTGCGGGCACCAATGAGGTGATGGTGGACGGCGACTATGGCACGCCCACCACGGAATACTACACAGTGCAAAACAGTTTTAATCAGACATTCGTCAACGCTGTGCGCGCAACCGGTGGCAACAATGCGGTGCGTCATTTGATTGTGCAGGGCTTCAATACCAACATCGATCACACCATCAGCTTCGCCACAATTCCAACGGATTCCGCCAGCAAACGTTTGATGATGGAAGTGCACTTTTACGATCCCTACAATTTCACGCTCAATGAAAACAGTGTTATTTGGCAATGGGGTAAAAATTCGACCAGCTCAGCGAATGTGGAAACCTGGGCAAACGAAGCTTATGTTGATGCGCAATTCCAACGCATGAAAACCAAATTTGTCGATAACGGCGTAGCGGTGATACTCGGCGAGTTCGGTGCAATTTCACGCACCAATATTCCCGCCGCAGAAAGTTATCGCGTGTATTGGAATCAATACATCACTCGCGCGGCTTACACACGTGGATTAGTACCCATCTATTGGGATAACGGCTACACCGCCAATGGTGGCATGGGGTTGTTTGATCGCTACAGCGGCAATCAGGTTTATCCAACGCTGATTAGCACCATTGTGAATGCGGCCAAATAAGCTTGACCTGCGATGATCCAAACAAAAACGCCCTGCATTTGCAGGGCGTTTTTGTATCGCGGTGGCTGCACAGGGCAGCCCCGGTAATTATGCCGCCTTGCGACGACGAGCCAAGCCCAGACCCAACAGGCCGAGCCCCAACAACATCAGAGAAGAGGTCTCTGGAACGTCGGTAGTGCCGTTGAAGGTGAAGTCATCCAGAGCCCAGTGACTACCATTGTTGAAGATTTGGATAGAGTCAATGCCAGCCCAATCCAGACTGATCCAGAGTGGAGTTTGGTTATTGATGGTGTAGCTGCTGCTGGTAAAAATTTGCACGCCATCGTTGAAACCGGCAAAGCTTACTTCCTGGGTAGAATCCCAGGCAGCAGTCAGATAAGCACCGTTGAAGGTGAAGGTGTCTGTGCCCAACCAGTTAATCTTGGCACCTGAAGAACCGTAGTAGTTAAAAATGGTATTGCCTGGAGACACGGTGCCGTTGTCGTAGCCAGAGCCAGGGTGGAAGCCTTCACCAATAGCGCCCAGGTTGGTAGAACCTGCCTGCCAGTCAAAGCCACCGTAACCGAATGGAACTTGTTCGGTACCGCCAGCCAAATCATCAAAATTCAATACAGTTGCAGAAACAGATGAAGCTGCGAAAGCCAAAGTAGCAGCTAACAGAAGACGTTTCATAATCGATCCTTAGGTAGAGTAATGACAAATTATTTTTTTGTTGCCTATAAGAATAAGCAAAAGGTGATCCAGTTCTCTTTTTTCACGAAAAATCAATGATTTGCGTGCCAACATTAGTTGTGAGTTGTAAGTTTTTTCGACATTGATCGGCTTCAGGCGTGGCAGTATGCTGGCCCATCCTTATTATTCTCAAGCTTGATAACCATGACCGATCCCTTCCAGGCTGCCGCGCTGGACGAATACCAGAAGGCCACCGCCCAACTGGAACCGAGAAAAGACCCGGCGGCGGCACTGCAAAAATCCTACACGCGTTACGACACTCTCATCGCCCGCGCGATGGAGGCATCGCCGATCAAACCGGCGTGCAAAGCGGGCTGCGCATTTTGTTGCCACTACAAGGTGGAAGCGCGTGCGCATGAAATATTGCTGATCAAAGACTACATGAGCAAAACATGGAGTGAGGATAAAATCACAGCGGTGCTGGCCGACCTGGAAGCGAATGCGGCGATCATTCGCGCACTTTCACCCGAGCAGCACCTGGTGACCAATATCAAATGCGCGCTGTTGCAGAACAACCAGTGCAGTATTTATCCCGTGCGCCCGTTTCGCTGTCGCAATTTTCATTCGACCGATGCTAATGCCTGCGAGCAATCCCACGGTGACCCGGGCAATATGGATATTGCTACCGGTATGATTGAGGACATCGCCATGCTCGCCGATGCTCACACGCAAGGGTTTGAAGCTGCAGCCGAACATACGGGTCGCGACAACCGGGTCTACGATTTCAGTACAGCACTTCTTGAGGCGTTCAGCGACAAGAGCGCGACCAAGCGCCACCAGCGTGGTAAAAAGACCTTTCAACAGGCAATTGAAGTCATCCTGTGAAATAGCCAATCCCCTATTCGCAAATTTACTACACCGCCAGGTCTGCAAGAGATCAAGTGCTATAGTGAACCTGTCTTTTGTGACTAACGACGGGGATCTCTTATGTTCGAGGCTGTGCCACTTTCATTTCGTCGCCCGCGCGCGCTAGCGCTGCTGGTGCTGGCGATTTGCCTCAGCCTCTCGACAGTGGTGATTTGGCAACTGGAGCAAAATCAGCGACACGCCAAGCGCGCCGATGTGGAAAACCTCGCGCAAAACCACACGTTTTTGGTGCGCGATAGCCTTGATCAGGCGCTGACACTCAATTACTCCTTCGCTGCCATGGTGCGTCTGGGGCAAGGATCCACCGGCCGCTTTGAGGATGCCGCACGCGAATTATTGCCCTACTTTGACAGCGTCTCTCATGTGAGCCTCGCTCCCGGCGGTATTATCACGCGGGTTTATCCGTTGGAAGGCAATGAAAAATCCGTCGGCCTCAACCTGCTGGAGGACTCCGTCCAAAACAAAGAGGCCCTGCGCGCTCGCGATACCGGCAAGCTGACCCTCGCTGGCCCGGTCAATCTGGTGCAGGGTGGTTTGGGCGCAGTGGCGCGTTTGCCCGTGTTTTTGGAAGATCAGGGTGGTCGTCATTTCTGGGGTTTTACGCTGGTGGTGATCCGCATCAATCGCCTGCTGGAAACCGCCAACCTGACCCAGCTTAATGATCAAGGCATGGCTTACCAACTTTGGCGCACCAATCCTGATACCGGCGTAAAGGACACCATCGCGGCCAACGCCCCGGAACAACTGAACAACCCGGTGCACAAGTCCTTTGCGGTACCTAACGGTACCTGGACACTCAGTGTGGCACCCATCAAGGGTTGGATTAATGGTTGGCGGCTGTGCGGCGAAGCACTGGTTGCCTTGACGCTCAGTCTACTGCTCGCGTACCTGGCCCGGTTGATGGTTATGCTGCAAAGGCAGCACTTGAGTTTGCAGGATGCGGTGAGTGAGCAGACGCGCGAATTACTGGTTGCGCGCGCGCACTTGCAAGCCACGCTTGATGCGATCCCGGATCTCTTGTTTGATATAGACCTGAACGGCGTCATTCACAGCTATCACACCAACCAGCCTGATTTGCTCACGGTCCCGCCCACTAAGTTTTTGGGTAAGAGTTTTCATCTGTTTTTGCCTGAGGACGCCTGCATCACAGTTCACGAAGCACTGGATGAAGCCCTGGAAAAAGGTGTGTCTTCGGGCAAGTGCTACTCGATTATGCTCCCGCGTGGCGCAGCGACATTTGAGCTGTCGGTATCGCGCAAGGCGGATGACCACTCTGGCGTTCCGCGTTTTTTAGTGCTCAGCCGCGACATCACCCAGCGCAAGGAAAACGAAGCGCGAATTAACAATCTGGCGTTTTTTGATTCGCTCACGCAATTGCCCAATCGCCGCCTGCTGTACGAGCGTCTTGGGCATGCCATTGCCACCAGCCGACACCAACAGAGTTTGGGGGCGCTTTTGTTTATTGATCTGGACGATTTCAAAACGCTCAACGACAACCGCGGTCACCACATTGGCGATTTATTATTGATTGCTGTCGCTGAGCGCTTGAAGCAGGCCCTGCGCCGCCAGGACACAGTCGCGCGTCTGGGCGGAGATGAGTTTCTGGTGGTGCTCGAAGGACTTGATCAGGAACGCAATTCCGCCGCCTCACAAGCGCAACAAATCGCCGAAAAAATTCTCGCCAGCCTTAACAACGCTTATCAATTGGAAGGCCAGGATTATTTCAATTCGCCCAGTATCGGTCTGTGCTTGTTCGGCGATCAGGATGTAGCGATTGATGATTTGCTCAAACAAGCTGACCAAGCCATGTACCACGCCAAGGCTGCAGGACGGAACACCCTACGCTTTTTCGACCCGGAAATGCAGGCAGTTACCGCGCAGCGTTTTGCGCTGCAAAATGAAATTCGCGAAGCACTGCAACAGCGCCAATTCCAGCTTTACTATCAGCCGCAAATGAATCACGTCGGAAAAGTGGTGGGTGCAGAGGCATTAATTCGCTGGATACATCCGCAGCGCGGCATGATCCCTCCACTGGACTTTATTCCGCTGGCAGAAGAGTCAGGATTAATTCTTGCGCTTGGCAACTGGATTTTTGCCACCGCTTGCGCGCAATTGGTTGAGTGGAGCAAATCAACAGAAACGGCGGATATTGTGCTCTCGGTCAATGTCAGTGCGCGGCAATTTCAACACCCGGATTTTGTTGCGCAACTGCTCCTAATAATCCATGGCAGTGGAAT
>NZ_JBRFPI010000214.1:0-7766 GCF_053579595.1 Cellvibrio sp. | reverse complement strand
AACGGCGCTCCGCCAAATAAAAAGGCGAATCACAGTGGATTCGCCTTTTTGTTTTAACCATTGAAGCTATTGGCTTTGCAGGGTACTCACCCCTCCATTTGCTCCAATTCCTTGCCCTTGGTTTCTTTGACCCACCAGATAACAAAGAATACCGAGAGCAGTGAGCAGAGCGCGTAAATGCTGTATGCGCCAGCTAACCCGAGTGCTGATGCGAGTAACAGAGGGAAGGTCCAAGTGATTAGGAAGTTGGCCATCCACTGTGCCAATCCGGCAATGGCCAAGCTTGATCCACGAATTTGGTTAGGGAACATTTCGCCCAACATAATCCAGACTACCGGACCCCAAGACATATTGAAGAACACCACATAAACATTGGCGGCGATCAACGCAACCAAGCCATTGGTATCGGACAATTGCAGCTTTCCAGCTTCATCTAATGGTGCACCGGCAAACGCATAGGCAACCAATCCTAGTGTAATGGTCATACCAATCGAGCCGAACCAGAGCAAAGGTTTGCGACCGATTTTATCTACGACAAAGAAGGTGATGAAACAGGCTCCGATACTCACTGCACCCGATACAACATTGATAAATAGTGCATCGCTTTCAGAGAAGCCTGCTGCTTGCCAAAGCACCGCACCGTAATAGAACACCACGTTGATGCCAACAAATTGTTGCAAGATTGCCAATCCAATGCCCACCCATACAATTGGGCGAGCTTTGCTTGAGGCTTTGTCGATTAAGTCAGACATGCGCGGTTTGTGGTCGTGCGCGAGGGTGCCGTAAATTTCCTTCACTTTAATTTTTGCGGTGGCCGCGCCGTAGAGTTTGGTCAAGACCGCTTCGGCCTTATCATTTTTCCCATTGGCAACTAAAAAGCGGGGGCTTTCCGGAATAAAAAATAAGGCGATAAAAAAGATACCGGCGGGGATCAATTCCATCCAAAACATCCAGCGCCAGGTTTCATAACCCAGCCAGAAAACGGCAGTAGAAGCACCTGCAGTTTTGGCGAGGAAATAGTTACTTAGAAAGGCGACAGTTAAGCCTGTGATAATGGCGATTTGCTGTACTGAGCTCAGTTTGCCGCGATAGTGAGCCGGTGCTACTTCACTAATGTATGCAGGGCAAATAATACTTGCGGCACCTACGGCTAATCCTCCGATTACTCGGTAGATAATAAATTCGGTCGATGAGGTGGCTATGCCTGAGCCCCAAGCAGAAATAATAAATAGCACTGCAGATATCATTAATACTGTCCAGCGACCATATTTGTCCGCCCAGGTGCCGGCAAAGAAGGCACCAATAGCACAGCCTATAAGCATGGAGGCAATGCGGAACGAGTTATCTTCACGGGCTTCCCACATAAAGTAAATAAACATCGCTGCTGCAATATAAAGGACTTCTTTACGTACAAAATGGAGTCCGATAACTGCCAATACTGCAGATCCTAGCGCTAAAAATATAGATAGCGTTGATTGTCGTGATTCTCCGGTCGTTAAGCTGAATGCTTGATTTAGCCCATCATACGTACCGTTAATTACACCGCTATCAAAGCCAAACAAAAAACCGCCGATGGTAGCAATGACGCTGATAAGTATGACGAAGGCGTTGTTCGCCTGATTTATATTAGGGGTCTCGTTCATGGTGATACCTATTATTGAAATTATCTTTATATGCCAGCCTTGCGGCCAGCTTTGTTATTGCCGCTGGTTCGACGGCGCGACCATATCACAGTTGCCGGGTTACGGGCAGTTGCCAATAGGTGCTGAAGGTCTTGAAACAAGCAAAACGCCGGTCTCGTGAACCGGCGTTTCAGGGTGGAAAGAATACTAAAGCAATATGGTTCTATTGACTATATGGCATCGCGTAAACTGCTTGGTAAATCTACTTCCTTAGATCTCAAAGGCAAATCCCGATTCGCTCAAATGCTTGTAGGCTTCCGCATCAAAACGATACAGGCTGGCGGCGCGGTGTGGCACCCCCTGCTGTTTTTCATTGCAAGGGCTGAGCAGGTTCATCTTCATGATTTTGCGGCGGAAGTTGGGTTTATCCAGGGTGGTATTGAGGATTGCTTCGTACAGCGCTTGCAGCTGCAACAGGGTGAATTTCTCAGGCAGCAAATTAAAACCGATCGGTTGATGACAGACCTGATGACGCAATACTTTCAAGCCGTGCTCGATAATTTCGGCGTGGTCATACACCAGCTCGGGAAGTTTATTTACACTTTGCCAGCTCACATCGGCCGCGCTTTGGCCTGCTACCAGTGAAAACTTGTCTGCGCTTACCAGCGCGTAGTAGGCGATGGTCACCACGCGTTCGCTTGGAAAGCGATCCACGCGACCAAAAGTTTTGAGCTGCTCCAGATAGAGGTCGCGCACACCGGTCAATTCCTCCAGCAGGCGGTAGGCGGCATCGCGCAGGTTTTCGTCGTAGCGAATCCAGCCCCCCGGTAGGGCCCATTTGCCCTGGTGCAGTGGGTCGGTTTGTTTGACCAACAGGATTTTCAGGTCGTCGTCATCCAACCCGAAAACAAGGTTGTCGATAGAAAGTGCTTTGATGACATTCTCCGCTAGGCTTAATGCATTGGGAGAGTGTTGGCTGCCGGGAATGTGGGTGTTGGGCACGTGCAATGTCCTCAGAGCTTGCGCTGGAGTGATTGTTTCTGTTGGTTGATAGAGCACTAACCGATAGGCTCATTTAATCGGCATTGTATAAGCCCAAGAAACAATGGTCGAGAGGGGTATACGAGCGCCTTTCTAAGTGCATAGCCTGCCAGTTACCTGTGCACTATAGCGGTTGGGCGATGATTTGCCTGACATCTGCCGCTAGCTTCTGGTGCCAGTGTGACTTTCGCCCTAAATATTTACACTCCTTTATCTTGTTGTCAGATGGACAATAAGCTATGCTATTAGCATGTTCCGCAGCGGTGCATACTTTTTAAACATAAAAAATATGCTCAACTTTGCGTGCGCTATACCGGCGTTTGTAACCGGATGCATTTACTCTTTGGATTAGCGAGCTTCTATGTTGTTTCTTGGTATTGATGTCGGTAGTTCTTCGGTCAAGTTATCGGTGTTGGATGGACACACCGGTAAGGGGCTGGGAGCGCTTTCTTATCCTGATTCTGAATTGTCTATTGATAGCCCTGAGGTGGGGTTTGCCGAGCAGCACCCCGATACTTGGTGGGATTGCGTGCGTCAGGGGTTTGCGCGTTTGGTTGCGCGCGGCAGTTTTGATCCCAAACAAATTGATGCGATTGGCATCTCCTACCAAATGCACGGTTTGGTGGTGGTTGATAAAGACCAAAAGGTATTACGTCCTTCGATCATTTGGTGCGACAGCCGTGCCGTGCCATTGGGTAATGTCGCGTTAGCAGAATTGGGTACCGATTATTGTTTTGGCCACCTGCTAAATTCGCCCGGTAATTTTACTGCCGCGAAATTGCGCTGGGTGCAACAGAACCAACCGGACATTTTTGCGCGCATTCATAAGATCATGCTGCCCGGTGATTTTATTGCGATGAAATTGTCCGGTGTAATCAACACTACTGCGTCCGGATTGTCAGAAGGTACGCTGTGGGATTTCAAAGAGAATCGTGTTGCTACTGAATTGTTGGCGCACTGGGGAATCGATAGCGATTTGATCCCGGATGTGGTGCCAAGCTTTGGTGTGCAATCCCATGTAAGTGCTGGCATTGCAGCTGAATTAGGTTTGCGCGACGGCGTAAAAATTTGTTATCGCGCTGGCGATCAACCCAACAATGCATTTAGCTTGAATGTGTTGGAACCGGGTGAGGTGGCTGCTACAGCAGGTACGTCAGGTGTAATTTACGGTGTGACCGACCAGCCCGCGGCAGATGTGGAATCGCGCGTAAATACTTTTTTACACGTTACCAGCACCGAAGAGAAAAAACGCAATGGCGTTTTGGTTTGTGTAAATGGCTGTGGTCGTTTGTATTCCTGGTTGCGTCAAACGCTCGGTGAAGCTGGTGCAACACCTTCATATCCGCAATTGAATGCACTCGCGCAAGCCGTGCCAGTGGGCAGTGAAGGTTTATTGTTTCATCCCTTCGGCAATGGTGCGGAACGTATTTTCCAAAATAAAAATTTGGGCGCGCAGTTGCGCAATCTGGATTTTAATCGCCATGGCTTAGGTCATATGGTGCGCGCCGCACAAGAAGGCATAGTGTTTTCGCTCAATCAGGGTTTTGATGTATTGAAATCCTTGGGTGGCAGTTGCGAAGTGGTGCGTGCCGGTAAAGGCAATATGTTTTTGAGCGATGTGTTTGCACAAACGTTTGCCAACACTACCCAAGCGGCAGTAGAAATGTTTGAAACCGACGGCGCCGAAGGTGCAGCGCGCGCAGCGGCGTTGGGCAGTGGTTATTACGCGTCGGCAACAGAAGCTTTTACCGGTTTGACCCGCTTGAGTGTGATCGAACCTCAGGCGGCGTTGTTTGCGCAGTATCAGGATGCTTATCAAACCTGGGTTGCACTTTTGCCCCGTTGAGGCAAAACAATTCGCGTTGCGATAAACAGTTTTTTGAATAATGTTTTAGTGAAAACCCCAAGGTGAAAATTATGAGTATTGTTATTGGTAGCAAAGAATACTTTCCCGGCGTAGGCAAAATTGGCTACGAAGGTCCTGATTCAGATAATCCGTTAGCATTTAAATACTATGATGAAAATCGTGTTGTTGCTGGCAAAACCATGAAAGAGCATTTCAAGTTTGCCACCTGCTATTGGCACTCTTTCTGCGGCGCTGGTCACGATCCTTTCGGTCCAGGCACTAAAGTATTCCCTTGGTCATCTACTGCTGACGCAGTTGCACGCGCCCACGAAAAAATGGATGCGGCATTTGAATTTATTACCAAGCTCGGTACTCCTTACTACTGCTTCCACGATATTGATTTGATTGATGAAGGTGCAACTCGCGCTGAAACATCCAAGCGTTTGCAAACCATCGTTGAGTACGCGAAACAAAA
This sequence comes from Cellvibrio sp., assembly GCF_053579595.1. Lineage (NCBI taxonomy): Bacteria > Pseudomonadati > Pseudomonadota > Gammaproteobacteria > Cellvibrionales > Cellvibrionaceae > Cellvibrio > Cellvibrio sp. The sequence goes on along the minus strand of NZ_JBRFPI010000214.1, from coordinate 2,782 downwards.
GCAAGCCGCCTCTGGTGTGAAATTGTTGTGGGGTACTGCAAATCTGTTCTCTAACCCACGTTACATGAACGGCGCTTCTACCAACCCGGATTTCAATGTAGTGGCTTACGCCGGTGCACAATTGAAAGATGCGATTGATGCAACCATCGCTTTGAACGGCGAGAACTATGTGTTCTGGGGTGGTCGTGAAGGTTACATGAGCTTGCTCAATACCGACATGAAACGTGAACAAGAGCATATGGCACGCTTTCTGACCATGGCTCGCGATTACGCACGTGCACAAGGTTTTAAAGGTTATTTCTTCATTGAGCCAAAACCAATGGAGCCTTCAAAGCACCAATACGATTTCGATGCTGAAACTGTAATTGGCTTCTTGCGTCATCACGGTTTGGATAAAGATTTTAAATTGAATCTGGAAACTAACCACGCGACTCTTGCTGGTCACACCATGTGTCACGATATGCAAGCAGCGGCAAACGCAGGCATGTTAGGTTCACTGGATGCTAACCGTGGTGACTACCAAAACGCATGGGATACTGACCAGTTCCCTTACAACATCAACGAAACTGTTGAGATGATGTTGGTACTGTTGCGCAGTGGTGGTTTGCAGGGTGGCGGTGTGAACTTCGATGCAAAAGCGCGCCGTAACTCACCTGACTTTATCGATCTGTTCTACGGCCATATCGGCGGTATGGATACTTTTGCTCGTTCATTGTTGATCGCTGACAGTCTGCTGCAAAAATCACCGCTGGAAGGTATGCGCAAAGAGCGTTACTCATCATTTGATTCAGGTAACGGCGCTGCTTACGAGCAAGGCAAATTGACTCTGCAACAATTGGCTGATTTGGGTAACAAGGGTGGCGAAATTACGCTGCAAAGTGGTCGCCAAGAACTCTACGAAAATGTGATCAACCGTTATATCCGTTAATTCTCATATTTGAATTAACCAATTTTTTCTAGCAAAGCCTTAGCCGCCAATCATCAAATCGTTTATGACGAGATGCCTGGCGGCTTTTTTGTTTCTGCTCCAACTTCCGCAATAAAAAAATGTAAAACCACTGCCGCACTTTTTCCGATCGGCTAGAGTGATCTGTACGGAAAATAATCTTCTAAGTTTCATAATAAAAACCAATCTACTAAGGGGCAAAACACAATGCAATTTCCACTATTTAATCGGCTAAGCATCTGGCTCGTCGCCGCGAGCCTGGCATCCGTTAGTACGGCGAACATGGCTGCTGAGCCGCTGTATAAAAACTCCGAAAAGCCAATTGAGAAACGTGTAGGCGATTTGGTAAAGCGGATGACCTTGGAGGAAAAAGTTGCACAGTTGCAAACCGTTTGGGTTGCACGGCAAAAGCTTGAAACAGACAAAGGCGAGTTTACGGCCGAACACGCAAAAGAGGTGTTAGGTTTGGGTATCGGTCAGGTCGCGCGCCCTGCTGAAAACAAAGCAGTTATTACGCCCAATAAAACCCCCGCGCAAACACTCGCCTTTACCAACGCAGTACAAAAATATCTGATAGAGAATACCCGCTTGGGTATTCCGGCGATTTTTCATGAAGAGGCGTTACACGGCCATGCCGGGCGCAATGCCACCAGTTTTCCGCAGGCGATTGGGTTGGCTAGCAGCTGGGACCCACAATTAATCGAACAGGTTTATACCATTGCAGCACAGGAAATGCGTGCGATAGGTGCGCACCAGGCGTTAGCGCCGGTGCTCGATGTTGCGCGCGATCCACGCTGGGGGCGCATAGAAGAAACGCTCGGTGAAGATCCTTATCTGGTTTCTGAATTGGGTGTGGCAGCAGTCAATGGTTTTCAGGGGCGAGGTGATGGGATTGGTAAAGATAGAGTAATCGCTACGCTAAAACATCTTGCCGGTCATGGTGAACCAACCGGTGGGCTCAATACCGCACCGGCACCTATTGGTGAGCGCAGCTTGCGTGAAAACTTTTTGCCGCCATTTGAGGCCGCTGTAAAAATTGCGGGAGCGCGCAGTGTGATGGCTTCTTACAATGAAATTGATGGTATTCCCTCGCACTCTAATGTGGATTTGCTACAAAATATTTTGCGCGGTGAGTGGGGATTTGATGGTGTTGTAGTCAGCGATTATTTTGCTATTGCAGAATTGATCAATCGTCATCATCTCGCAGCGGATAAATCCGAAGCGGCTCTGCTGGCGCTGGCAGCCGGTGTCGATGTAGAAACACCGGATGGTGATGCCTATAAAACTATCATCCAGCTAGTCAACGATAAAAAAATCAGTTTGAAGAAAATTGATCAGGCGGTAGCGCGTGTGTTGCATGAAAAATTTGCATTGGGATTATTTGATAATCCCTATACCAATGTCACTGATGTGGATGCATTTGTTGGCAATGATCAGCATGTCGCTGTTGCACTGCGTGCGGCAGAAAAATCCATGGTGCTACTCAAGAACGATAAAAACATTTTGCCGCTGAATAAGGCTGCGATTAAATCGGTTGCCCTGATCGGCCCGCATGCAGATGAAACATTGATTGGCGGCTATAGCGATGTGCCGAAAAAAACCGTCAGTATCTTGCAGGGCTTGCAAGAATATCTGGGTGATGCAGTTGCAATCAATTTTGAAAAAGGCACTTTGTTGACGATTGAAAAATGGGCATCCGATGTGGATTCAGCTGCGGCCAATACCCGCTCCAAACAGCGCTGGCATACCGATGAAGTGGTGCTGGCAACCAAAGGCGATACTAAAGGCATGATTGCAAAAGCTGTTGGCGCCGCTCAAAAAAGTGATGTAGCGATC
>NZ_JBRFPI010000213.1:0-7875 GCF_053579595.1 Cellvibrio sp. | reverse complement strand
GAGCCGCGGGTGATTTTGCAAAACCAACGGACTAATTAATTTTCAGGGCCTGGACATTATTTTTGTGTCATATACATAGGGGCGCAGCAAGCGGCGCCCCTACACAATCCGTGTTTTAACTAAATAATTCCTTTTCAATCATCGCCAATAATTTGCGATACCCCGTGCTCAGTTTTTTGCGCAGTTGGCGTACGTCCACATAATAAGCAGCGCGTTTGCCGTGGTATTCCACGGGTGCGCCAATCGGTGTGAAGTGGATGCCGACAAAATTCAGGCTGCGCGCCAATCTGGGTTCCATCATTACAAACACATGGTGGATCCGGTTTTTATGGCAGAGTGCGATTGCGGATAAATATAAACTGACGGCGATATAGGGAAAAAAGCGAAGTTCTTGTGTGGAAAAGGTTTGTTCGTTGATGGCACCAGTGGCGCCACCGGCAAATTGGTCTACTTGCCGTTTTCTAAACGTGAGTGGTACGGCGAGGCGCGATATTTCACAAATCTGGTGCGGTAAAAAATGGCGTGGGCGCAATTGCTCATCGGTAATCGCCTGTGGGCAGAATTTTTCCATCGGCAAGAGTTCATCACTATTGCGTGTGGCAATTAATCGCAGTGTGCCAGCGAGTGCACCGGAACTGGCGTGGCGAATAAAACAGTGGATTGAACGCAGGTCAAATTCATCTTGTTCGATATGGTGATTGTTAGTTTCTTCAAAATGTAATTCTTCGCAATAGACTTGATAGCGAAGTTTATATACCTCCTGTTTTAATGCTTCGGATTTGGCCAATTGTGGTTTTAAATAATTGGAAAAGTGTTTGGCAATTAATTCTGCTTCATCGCTTGCCAGTGCGGCGGCATTTTTTTGTGGTGTGGTACTAATAACCTGGTCAGTAGCTGTTTGTTTGAGTGATTTCATATATTCCCTGTTTTCCTTTCCAATCGTATCAAGAGATATTGTAGTGCCCGGATTTGCTCTCTTGCCTAACTAAATAATTCTATGGGTAATCCAGTATATTCAGAATCTGTATTCGCTATTTTTCTGTAGAGCAGATATGCACTAACAACTAATGCTATGCAAATTTTTGATTATTCGCTTTTGTGCTATTCACGGCATTTACCCATTCGTGTACCTGTGCTCTAGTAGAGCCGTTTCCCTGCGTCATTATTTGTGCGTTAAAACTCCATCATTAACCCTGTGATGTTTAAGGAGAGCAGCATGCGTATCGATGAAATGATTACTGCAATACAACAAGAGTTGGGTATAGGCGTGGATGGTAAAGCCGGGCCGGAAACATGGGGTGCGATTTATAAAAAAATCTGTAAGGTCACTAAAGCTGAAATGGTGCAAGTGGTGGGCGCTTTGGAACCCGTTGATGCGCGCAGTGAAAAAACTATCGCAACCCTCCTGCCGGAAGTCCAACCCTTTGCGCGTGCGCTGGTGCAAAAGGCCAGTGCGAATGGCATGTCGATAAAAATCCTGAGCGGTTTGCGTACCTATGAAGAACAAGATGCGTTGTATGCGCAGGGGCGAACCGCGCCGGGTAATAAAGTCACTAATGCAAAGGGTGGGTTTTCCAACCACAATTTTGGTATCGCATTTGATATAGGTATTTTTGAGGGGGCTAAATATCTGGGGGATTCTCACAAATACAAAGCGGTGGGGGTATTGGGGATGGAATTAGGTTTGGAGTGGGGCGGCAATTGGAAAACCATTGTCGACCAACCCCACTACCAACTGCGGCCACTATGGGCCGCCAACTTGGCAGAGCGCGATATGTTGGCTGAATTGCGTGCGCGCAAAGCGTCAGGCAAAGGCGTATATAGCTAATGCCCTGTTTTGGTGAATCATCCGTTTAGCTTCTATACTGCCAGACATAAAAACCATAAATCGGAGTGTTAATTCAGCGGCGGGTGATTACACTCCAGCCGCTGCCGCTTAAGCCGTCTGCCACAATTAATCAATAAATTTTCCCTGGTTAGTGCGAGTGTTCTCCTGCTGTAGGTTCTGCAATACCCAACCAAGTCAGTTTATTAGGTACAAAATCCAATTGGATTGTGGTGCTCACTTTTGCCTCATCCAAATGTATTTGTTTAATCTGGTTGGCAATTGGATCGCTCACGTACGCAAAGTGCCCTGGTGTTAATGCTAGTTCAAATTTGCTGCCGGTAGGCAGTGCTGTGATATCGCTGGTAATGGTTTGTACTCGTGCCTTAAGGCTCCAGTCGTCGCTTTTTAAAATAGTTAGCTTGCCCTGATTATCCAAAATTACAAAAAGCGCTCCGTCGTCGGCAAAACCATAACTGCTAGCTGTGGGTGCAGGAGTAATGCTGGCATCAATCCAATTAACAGGGGTGATGGTATTGGTGCTGGTATTGATTGCATAAAATTGCCCTGCCGCTATGCCGATAAACTCATCCACAGAATTGTCGCTAATCACAGTGCCTATGCGGGTGGTACCGGTAAAAATTGCGGGGTTGGCAATTTTTTTCGCGGTGAACGTCGTACCGGTTTGGGTGATAACCAAGATTCCATCCGTGCAGCCAAACGCAATTTGGTTTTCATTTTGTGCGCTGCCGTGCAGGCCGGGGCAGGTTTCGTTGAAAATAGTTTCATCCACAAAGTAACCATTGTGCGCGCGATAAACCGCAACCCGGTCAGGCAGGGTGCTGGTGGTGGTTGCATCGCGCACCGTGGAAATTAAATAATCCCCACGCCCTTGGGCTGCACCGTGCATATGGGTAGAGTATTCCAGTACTGTGCCTGCGGTATTGTTGGTAATATCTGTTTCAGTAAATACGCCCACACTGGCGGGTGTGGCAGTCTCGCCGTTGCCATCAAAAAAAATCACGGATTGTTTATCGGTGCCGGTAAAGTGTGTTGGTCGTGTTTTGTTGGTACTGAACAACATCTGTTTTGGAGCTTGCTCGTAATCGTGTAAATGATCGCCGTGATCCTCTTGCCACAATCCGCCATCGATAACATCAACGCGGTCAGCAGTGCGCTGAATAATAAAACCGTAGCGATTGTTCGGGCTTGAGTAGAGCGCGCTGGGCGCTTCACTCACAGCCATTTCATGTAAGACGCTTTTCTCATTGAGATCAACCACACTGACTTTAGCTTGGTCTTTGATGGAAATTAACAAGCGTCCCTGTGTTGTTACTTCATCATCGTGATCATGGTCATCGTCGATAGGGACAGGTTCGCGTTCAACAATTTTGGTATCGCTGCCGCCACAACCACTGAGAAGCGCGACAACAAATAACAATGTAAGGCTCGGTAGCACATTTGTTTTCATTTCTCGTTTACCTTTTGAAGACTGCTTATTTCAGACAATAGTTATGGATACCCGCCTGCGCGGGCATGACTAATGCCTAGTGGATTAGAATAAATTAAGGACTAAAAATTGCCGCTAATACCTACTGCAAATGAACGTGCGGGTAGCGGAGCTTTATCCTTGAGGAAGGAAGCGTGCACGCGTGCGTATTCGTCAGTGAGGTTGTGGCCTTTGAGATAAATTTTTAGTTGGTCGCTGAACAAATAACTCACTTGCGCATCAATGAGCGTGTAGCCGTCGGTGTTGGTTTCAAAGGCAGCGGTTTGGTCTTGTTCGAAATAATGTTGGCCACTTAATTCGGCGCGCCAGTTACCGATTTCATATTCACCGCGCGCACCGACCCGAAATGGTGGAATGCGCGGTAAATCGCCGCCTTCATCCAATTGCGCGCGAATATAGTCACTGGTGAGGCTGAGTTTGAACGGCGTGCTCAATTGCCAAATGATTTCGCCTTCAAAACCATAGAGGTTTGCGTCGCGCGCCTGATAAATAAATACCGGTAATTCGCTGCTATGTTCGTGTTCATCTTCACCGCTTTCACTTGCATGGTCATGCGCACTTTCACGTGTCATGCCTGTATCGGCCAGGTAGTAATAATTGTCGATGCTGTTGTAAAACGCGTTGAGGATAAAACCAAAATCGCCTTCGAATTTGCGCAGCGAAAGGTCGATATTGTTGGAGGTTTCCAACTCGATATCCGCACGCGTCAAATCAAAATGAAATTCACCTGCTTCATCTTCCACGACTTGTAGCAGTGCGCCCACTTCATACAAGCCCGAGCCAATATGTGGGCCGAATGAAAATAATTCTGCTGCAGAAGGTGAGCGTTCTGCATGGGTGTAAGAAAAGGCGAGGTTGTAGCCGGGGGTGAAATCCCACACCAATCCGGCGGAGGCACTAAACGGTGTTGATTCGTTATCGATAGAAAATACGCTTAAGTATTCGTCGTGGTGATCGCCTTCATCTTCATGGTGATGTTCATTTAAATCGACGCGCATGTTGTCTGCTGATACTTTGACTTGTTCGATGCGCGCACCTAATTGCACCAGCACATCGCCAAAGTGACGCTCTTCCATTACCGCCAATGCGACGCTGCTGGTATCGCTGGGTGGTGTGAATGCCTCTTCACCAATTGCCGAAAAGTCGGCGTGTTTGTAGTGCACACTCACTGCACCGCGCCAATCCGCGAGTGGGTGGTGGAATAAATCGATACGCGCTTCCTGGCTCTCGTTGTTAAACGTCGTTCCAATCGCACCATTTTCAATTTCGCTGTGTTCGTAATCGGTAAAACCAAAACGGGTATTGATTGCGCTGAACCAGTCGTCGTCAAGCGAGAGTTCACTCAGGAATTGCACGCGGTCCTGTTTTAAATCGGCGTAAACATCCACCGCTTCGCCTTCGTGGCCGTGACCGGGAATACCGTATTGGCGTTCAAGATGTCCATAGGAAAGGCCGACAAAACCTTCATCCACAATGTAACTGGTGCCCAGGTTAAAACCTTTTGCTTCAGTGGATGAGTTGGCTAAACGATCTTCGTTGTGCTCTGCGTGATTTTCCTCTTCGTGCTCTTCATGAGTTTCGATTTCTGCAGCGCCGGGGATTTTATAATCGTCTGCTTCACGCCAGAATCCATCCATATGCAAACCCACATTGGCCACGCCGGTATTGCCACTGGCGGAGACAAGTTTGTCATTGGCGACGGAGTCGCGCTCCAAACGCCATTCGCCGTAGGTATCGGTGCCTTGCGGTACACGGTCATCGACGATATTCACCACACCGCCAATCGCACCGCTGCCATAAAACAAGGTGGCAGGGCCGCGCAGGATTTCTATCTGGCGCGCGGTTGAGGCTTCGGTTGCCACGGCGTGGTCGGGGCCAACGCGTGAGGCATCGCCAGCGTCCAATCCATTCTGGGCGATCAAGACGCGCGGACCTTCAAGGCCGCGGATAATCGGGCTGCTCGCCACCGGGCCGTAATAATTGGAGTGGACCCCGACTTCATTTTTTAACGTCTCACCGAGCGTAGATGCCTGGCGGTCGCGCAGTTGTTCACCACCCAGCACAGTCACTGGCTGCGCCGATTCCATATTGGATGCGTGCCAAGGCAGGCCAACCACATTCACCACTTCCATTGCGGTGCTGCTCAGTACCAGCTCGGCAGGTTGATCGCCCTGCGCAAGATGAAAGGTTTTGTGCATAAATGCCGGGGCTTTTACATGCAGCTCGACTTCTTTACCGGTTTGGATAGGAAGGCTGAATTCGCCGCGTGCATTGGTGCGTATCTGTAGGTTGGAACCCACCACATCCAGACTGGCGTTGGCAATTGGCTGCCCTTGTTCATCGCGCACCACGCCTTGCACTTGCGCCATTGCCGAGTGGCTGGCGGCGACTATTGCCAGGCACAGCAAGGACTTAGTCATATTTTTCTTGATAACCAACATCTCTCTCTCCACAACAGTAGCAAAACAGATTTGCCAGTCAGGTTGACTAGCGATTGAAATTTTCTGTGATGTTATACTATAACGTTTACGTGGGCAACAAAGCTTGCGGTGGAGTGTTTAAATATCTGTCGGGGAGAGGTTTGAGGAAAAGGCAGGGCTATAAAAACAACAAAGCCCCATCTTGTGGATGGGGCTTTTTGGGGCAAAAGCTAAATCGCTATTAAGCAGCGATTTTTGCTTTTCTGCGTCTCAAGCCAAGACCAAGGGTGGCCAACGCCAAGCCAAGCAAACCGAGAGAGGTAGGCTCTGACACTGGAGTACAAGGAACGCCTGGAGTTGGTACGCATTGTTGGTTGCCGCCATCAACAGTCAGGGTTGCTTTACCCAAAGTGACATACCAACCTTCTTGATTCAAATCGATATCCATTTTGACTTGCAAGCCAGCATTAACCTGAGCTTGTGCCCAGCTGTATGAAGTCAAATCGATAGAAGTGAAAGCCCAAATATCATTTGCGCCGTCCAGATTACCCATACCTAACCAGCTGCTGCCATCGAACACATAAATCATGTCGATTTCACCTTGCCAGCCTGGAGCAAACTCATCTACGTCAAAGGCAGAAATATCCAACACGATTGAGGTGAAGGTACCTGCGATAGCAGCATGGTTCCAGCCCCAATCTTCCTGAGCGCCTCTGTAATAGGGTGAGTTGTATTTGTTAGCGTCTTGGTCAACAAAATATTCGGTAGCGGTGTTATTCGCATACTCCTGAACATCTGTAACTGGTACTGCAAAAGCAACAGAAGACAAGAGTGCAGAGCATGCAGTTAATGCGAGCAATGATTTGGTGAGAAAGTTTGACATAGTAAAGTTCTCCTAAACTTTAGAATTTAAATATACGTCCCGGTGTGTTGTTTATTCCCCGAAAAATATCGGGAACAACATGAACTAGGGAAGAATCAGAAAAGCAATCTTTTTTTTATATTGCCCTAAAAAGGATTGCTGAAAAATGTAGAGCAAAAAGGAGGCCAATTTATGCTGTGGCTTGGTGCGCAAGGGTTTTGAGGTGATAGATCAAGCAATAATTATGTGCACTGTAAAACATTTCGACGTTGACGGTTCTATCAGTTATATCGAAATAGACTTTTTAATTATTAATAGGCAGATGCCTGAATCGGTAAAATCGAGATGGGTTATTGGCGCTTGACTCGCCCTAAGTAACCTCGTAACTTGCGCGCCGAGGTGTCTGATGGGCAATTACTCTCTGTAACGAGAGCGCCAGGATCAGAGTCAATGGGAAGTCGGTGCGTATTCGCCAATAGAGAGTAAAGGTGATACAACCCCGACACTGCCCCCGCAACGGTAAATGCTGCTTGCAGCATGAGTCCGATACCAGCCTCACACCCGGAGCCATAGCTCCTTTTGTTCACGATGTCGCGGAGGGCAACATCGGTGGAAATCTGTGTGTATTTTGGGCTGCGTCCATACCTCTTTTTCCGCTTTCCCTCCCTCATCCCATTTAGGATTGAGGAATCTCATGTCTAGAAAGTCAACTAACCAAATGCCCGTCCAATCGCGCGCGTTTTTAATCAGCAGCCTGAGTGCTGCCATTGTTTGTATCATCGCTCCAATAACATTTGCGGCAGAGAAAAAGCTTGAAACCGTTTATGTGAGCGCAACACGCAGCGAAACCGTGCAGATGCCGGTTGCGACACAAATTAAAGTTATCACTGAAGAAGAAATTCGCGTAAGTGGTGCAAAGTTATTATCTGAAGTGTTGCGCACGCAAGCGGGGATTCAATTAACAGACTCAGACGGTAGCGGCGCGCGCAATGTGACTGCTTCCATGCGCGGTTTGTCGGGTGCTAACAACGTGTTGGTGCTGGTGGATGGACGCAAATTAAATAATCCGTCACTCGCTGCACCTGCGTTAAATACCGTCTCATTAAAAGATGTAGAGCGCATTGAAATTGTGCAGGGCAGTGCGGGTGTTCTTTACGGTGATCAAGCGGTTGGTGGTGTGATCAATATCATCACCCGTCGTGCGGTTGCTGGTGAAGTGGATGGATCAATCAGTGCAACCATCGGTACTGATAATCTT
>NZ_JBRFPI010000212.1:0-7948 GCF_053579595.1 Cellvibrio sp. | reverse complement strand
ACCCGCTTCAGCCACTTCGCGGATATTCGCCAACCCAACCCCACCATCGACTTCCAGACGAATAGGCAAACCACTGGCATCAATCAGCGCGCGGGCTTCGCGCAATTTATCGAGGACATAGGGAATAAACGTCTGGCCACCAAACCCCGGGTTAACGGACATCAACAACAGCATATCCAACTTGCCCATCACATATTTGATATGGTCGAGCGAACTGGCAGGGGTGAGCACCAGACCTGCTTTGCAACCCTTATCCTTAATTAGCTGTAGCGACCGATCCACATGGCGCGAGGCTTCAGGATGGAAGGTAATGTAAGTAGCACCTGCATCGGCAAACTGGACGATTAAATCATCCACCGGTTCAACCATCAGGTGCACATCAATAGGGGCCGTAATTCCATATTTGCGTAGAGCTTTGCACACCATAGGGCCGACCGTCAGGTTGGGAACGTAGTGGTTATCCATCACATCGAAATGGATGATATCGGCACCAGCGGCGAGTACTGCATCTACCTCAGCACCCAAACGCGCAAAGTCCGCCGAAAGGATTGAGGGTGCTATTTTGTAATCTCGCTTAAAGTTCTGCATAAATGTCCCGATATTGATAAATGGCAGCCCGTATTCTACGTGATAAGGTTTGCCATCAAAACCCACCACTGAGCCAAACCATGCCAGCAATCACAGGCCTATGGCCAATTAAATTGATTGATCACCGAGCACGACTGATAAGTGTTGCGCTTGCCCTTTGCCTGCTACCCCTGGCTGCGATCGCGCAGGAACCGGAAGAAAGCGCCGAATCCTCCGTTGCGAGCAGCGCAATCAGTTCGATTAGCAAATCTTCCGAAGCGCCACTTTATCTATCGCGCGATATACGCGACAAAAGTTTGATCGCCGCGGTCATGGACGATGAAGCACAATGGTTGGAGACTGAGCACGGAAAAATTCTTGCGCTTTATCGCCCGACTGAGGCTAAAAAAACGCTCGGCGTTTTGATCCTGTTTCATGCGGCAGAAAACCCTCAACTCTGGCCACCCGCGCTGGAAAATCTGCGAGCGAACTTGCCACGCTATGGTTGGGAAACTTTGGCGATCAGCCTGCCACAACGTTATCCGGCCGCTGTTCCTGCGCGCCCTAGCTCATCCACCGCGAGCGCATCCACATCAAGCGCCACGGCAGAAGCTGAAACACCGGCAGAAACTCCCGCCGAAGAAGCGGTGGCGGCATCCTCATCCAGCAGCGCACCAAGCTCATCCAACGCAGCCTCTTCAAGCGTTGCACGCGATGTGCTAATCGCCACTTATGCCGATGCGGCGTTTAATTTTTTAAAAGAGAAGGGACAACTCAACACCGTAGTACTGACCGACAACAGCTCGGTGTTTCAGATTATGCAGGCACTAGCACCGCAAATTAAGGAAAACAGCCGCGACACAACCGTTGTTGATGGACCGCTACAAGCCCTGATTATCACCAACCTGCAGCAACAGGAGCCCATTACCAAGCAAGAACTGGAAACCATTTTTAGCGCGAAACAACTGCCTGTACTGGATCTCTTTTCCGCACCGATTGATGCAGAGCAAATGCAAGCAAGGGAACTGCACAGAGCAGTCGCGATGCGCAAGAAAGTGGCAGATTACCAACAACTGTTAATTGATGATCAACCCAAATCGGTCGAACAGGATCATCAAAGCTTTTTATTGGGAAGGGTGCGTGGCTTTATGCAGCAAAAAGCCAGCGGTACAGAATTAAAAGCGCAAAAGAACAATACCCAGCAATAAAACAAAACGGGATCAGTCAGCGACTGATCCCGTTTTGTTTTTACCTGCCAGATTCTGAACATCCGGTTCTGAATCTTGTAATCGCCACTCGTATGCATGACCTGATTAAGTGAAAATGGCGCGGTGAATTAGGCGCTTCCCTTGACCCTGCTTGGCCAACCTACCTTCCCTGACGACCTCCTTGTTAGAAGCTATTTTCAAGCAAACAGGGGAGTGACGATAGTCGCAAAATTCACTGAATCTTGTAGGAAATCAACTACAACTCGCTGCGGTATTTGGCTTATAACCATGCGGAAATCGGGCGGATATCAGGCCTTTTTGTAAGCCGCCATACGCTCATGCAACTCACCAAAAACGGGAGTAACTGCCCCGCGCGTCGCCAAATAATGCAGATTAAATAACTCGAAATAGTCCTGTAAGGCATTAGCCGCACGAACTTCACCCGCCATCTCCAAACAGAGCCCGGCCGCTTCAGCGGTGGACAAATAATGTTCCTGATGGGATTTTCGTACCGCATAACCGCGCACCAGCGCTTCAGGCAAGACCACACAGGGGATCTCCTCCAACCAGCGGCTCAAATGAAACATACGACCGCCCTGCTTCCAGGTTCCATCCAACAATACGAATGTCGTGATTTTGCCATCGTCCGGCAACTCCGTTACCAACCCCCGCTGTTTAGAACCTGTCTCCGTAGCATCTGCCGGAAACACAATCACACAGCGGCGACGAGGATCACCCAACAAATCCAGTAGCTCCTGCGCAGGCTCAGTACGACTCCAGCAAAAAACATGAGTCTGCTGCGGCAATAGCTCGGCAATCAAACGGCCGGTATTAGTTGGTTTGAATACTTCATTACGATGCATCAGCAATACAAACTCGCAGCGCGCCTCTAACTCTGGGCGCCAAGGGCAAATACACGCAAATACCGCTAACTGACAATGTTCACAGCGCACAACCGATTTACCGCGCGCAAGAAATTCGCGCGTGGATTCAGCCAAACGCTGCGCACGCAGGCGTAGATACTGATTGGAGAATTCACTGGCCATCAACAACCTACAGGGAGAGTTGGTTATACAAACATCAAATCAGAGACGAAAAAAAAGCGCTCTAATGAGCGCTTTTAATTTGGTGCCCTGGGCCGGACTCGAACCGGCACAGCATTCGCCACTACGACCTCAACATAGCGTGTCTACCAATTCCACCACCGGGGCATTAACTCTAAATTTACTCTTTCTTCTCTTCAGGCTGTGCGACTGCATCTGCAGAGACTGGAGCAGCTTCGGATTGCACAGCAGGTACATCAGATGTAGTCGCTGCAGGTACTTCGCTGGCAGGCACATCAGAAGCCGAGGGAACTTCTTGTTGCTGCACAGCGGGGACAACCAAGCCCTGCGTTGCTACTTTTGAATGATTTTTTGCAATGATTGCCAAACCAAAACTAGTGCAAAAAAATACAGTTGCGATTATCCAGGTTGCACGAGTAAAAAAATTACCGCTCCCCTCACTGCCGAATACAGTTTGCGAAGCGCCGCCACCAAATGATGCACCTGCTGCCGCGCCCTTACCTTGCTGCAACAAAATCAAGCCAATAATAGCCAGTGCCGCAAGCGAGTGAATAATCAGTACCAGTTTTTCCATTGCAAAGCTCTCTTGAGCGCTTGGTGTTTAGCTGATGAAATTAATCAGCAGCCCTACAGATTGCTAAAAACTCGTCAGCGTCTAAAGATGCGCCGCCAAGTAAGGCACCGTCTATATCGGGCAATGCAAACAACTGTTGTGCATTGTGCGCTTTGACGCTGCCACCGTACAAAACCCTGACTTTCCCAGCTAATTCACCCAGTTGTGCTCGCATAAAACGGTGCACTTCTTCTGCTTGTTCCGGTGTAGCTGTCTTGCCGGTTCCTACAGCCCATACAGGTTCGTAGGCAAGCACGGCATTGTTAAAAACATCTTTCCCTGTATGAGCAAAGACTGCATTGAGCTGCCGGCCAATAGTCTCTAACTGACGCCCTTGCTCGCGATCCTGTAAGGATTCACCTACGCAAAGTATCGGTATTAAACCAGCTTGCTGTACAGCGACAAATTGGCGAGCAACTTGCTCATCCGTTTCACCCTGCATTCGGCGGCGCTCATTGTGACCAATTATTACAAATTTGCAATCCAAATCTGCAAGCATTGATGCTGAAACTTCGCCTGTGTAGGCTCCCTTACCATGCTCACTTGCGGTTTGCGCACCCAGCAATATTGCTGAGCCAGATATCAAACTACCAGTGTGTATTAAATAAGGAAAAGGTGGACAAATAACCACATCTGCATTGTGCTCACCGTGCCAACCAGCCGCAACCTTGGCCAATAACTCTGCATTTTCATGCAGATTTCCATTCATTTTCCAATTGCCAACCACCAGTTGGCGACGCTTGGCGTTACTTGCTTTGTTCAACAGCAATACCTCCCCCAAAGCGGGCGCCAATGGTAGCTAAGAAGATTTGAACATACAACCCAATCTTCGCTTACACCCTGATTTTTATCTATTTTTTTGCGCTATAACCAGCAATATTGCCTTGAACACCGGGCATCTGAATATAAAATCTGCGCCTTGGCCAATTTTTAGGCGCAACTTTTTTACCCTGCCGCAACACAAAAGATTGGCATCAACTAAGTGCAGCCTCAACTGTTGCTGCCAATTCCTGAGCAAGCTCTTTCACCTGCTTTTTATCTTCACCCTCAACCATAACCCTAACTACGGGCTCAGTACCTGAAGGGCGCAATAACACCCGCCCGGTTCCAGCGAGTTTTTCTTCAGTTAGTTTTACTGCTTTTTGCACCGCTTCGTTACTGCCAAGATCTACCCGCTTAGCCATATGCACATTGATCATAACCTGCGGCAATTTATTCATCGCCTTCTTAATACGATGCAGCGAGTCTCCCATAGTGGTGATCGCCAGCAATACCTGGAGTGCGGAGATAATTCCGTCGCCCGTAGTAGTGACATTGCTGCATACAATATGACCGGAGTTTTCACCACCCAACCGCCAGCCATTACTGCGCATCATCTCGATAACATAACGGTCGCCGACTTTTGCACGCGCAAAGGGGACATTGAGCTTTTTAAGACCTAACTCAAAACCAAAGTTGCTCATCAAAGTACCGACCACACCATCGCAGCCGCCCGCATATTCCTGTTGATAAGCGGCAATGATGTAGAGCAGTTCATCGCCATCAACCAACTCTCCCTTGTGATCCACGAAGACTACGCGGTCGCCATCGCCATCAAAAGCGATACCTATATCCGCGCCCAATTCGACCACTTTTTCTTGCAACGCTTCAGGCTTGGTAGAGCCACAGCTGCGATTGATGTTGGTGCCATTAGGCTCAACAAACAGCGAAGTGACATGGGCGCCCAATTCAGTGAATACGTCAGGCGCTATGTTGTAAGTTGCACCGTTGGCGCAGTCCAGGACGATATGCATCCCCTTGAGATTAAATCCCCAGGGCATGGTGCCCTTACAGAACTCAATATAGCGACCCGATGCATCCGCAATACGGCGAGCTTTACCCAGCTTTTCGCCGGTGGACATGGGTTTTTCAAGTTGCGCTTCAATCAGGGTTTCCAATTCGTCGGGAAGCTTGCTGCCATTGCCACCAAAAAACTTGATGCCGTTATCGACATAGCTGTTGTGCGACGCGCTGATCACTATGCCGGCCTGAGCCTTAAATGTGCGCGAGAGATAAGCAACACCAGGGGTGGGCATTGGGCCAAGCAAGCCGACATCAACGCCGGCATTAATCAATCCAGCCTGTAATGCAGACTCAAACATATAGCCGGAAATGCGTGTGTCTTTGCCGATCAAAATCATGTTTTGGCCATCAAAACGATCCTTGAGTACACAGCCAGCCGCCCAACCTAACTTGAGCATAAAATCCGGAGTGATCGGGAACTCGCCCACCAAACCGCGAATACCATCAGTGCCAAAATACTTGCGAGACATAATTCCTTACTCCGCTAACAAAAAAATGCGCTGCGATTATTCAACCACAGCAGCGAGAACCTTTAATACATCTACCGTGGCAGCAACATCATGCACACGGATAATGGCAGCGCCGCGTTCAGCGGCCAGCATTGCCAAAGCCAAACTGCCCGGTAAACGCCCATCAACCGGACGATTGAGCAACTGCGCGACCATGGACTTGCGCGACATACCCACCAACAAGGGATACCCCCAGTCACCCAACTCCGGCAAGCGCCGTAAAAGCGCGAGATTATGCGCGAGTGTTTTACCAAAGCCAAACCCGGGATCGAGAATAATTCGCTCTGAAGGAATACCCTGTGCATGACAAGCCGCTATACGTGCGTGTAAAAAATCACTCACTTCTGCTATCACATCATCGTAGTGTGGGTTTTGCTGCATGCTGTCAGGTTGCCCTTGCATATGCATCAAACAGACAGGCAAACCGCTAGCAGCAGCAGCAAGCAATGCACCGTCACGCTGAAGTGCGCGCACATCATTAATCAATCCTGCACCTTTTTTTGCCGAGTCGGTGATCACACTCGCAGTGCTGGTATCGACCGACACTAATGCACCCAGTTTATCGACCAATGCCTCGACCACAGGGGCAACACGATCCAACTCTTCTTGCTCAGATACTGTTACGGCGCCCGGTCTTGTTGATTCCCCGCCAACATCAATGATCTGCGCGCCTTCTGCCATCATCTGTTCTGCGCGACGCACAACCAAATCCAGATTCAGCGCGCTGCCGGTGTAATAACTGCCTCCGTCGGAAAAGGAGTCCGGCGTAGTATTGAGAATTCCCATCACTACAGGGCGAGTGAGATCAAGTTGATGTCTACCGCAAATAAGAAGGGGGTTGTCAGGATTGGAATGCATTCAAATGCCTAAGCTATTTTTTGAGTTGATTAAAACTGATAGAGGGAAAAACAATAACCCCGAGCAAGCCCGGGGTTATTGTTGATAACGAATACGAAAAATTAATGCGTATTAGCTGGGCCGCCAATAGGGCCTGCAGGGGTTTCCCCAGATGCATCCTTATCGCGCAAATGGCTGTTGAAATCATCATCATTCCACTCGCGCGGCGGGCGCACTTTACGGCGCGCCATCAAATCAGCAACTTGCTCAGCATCGATGGTTTCATATTCCATCAAGGCATTTTTCATCGCTTCCAGAATATCGCGGTTATCCTCAAGAATTTTGGTGGCACGTGCATAGCAGTCATTAATAATCCGGCGCACTTCTTCATCGATATTGCGCGAAGTATCATCAGAGTATTGCTGAGTTGCCATACCAGGATAGGCACCCTCTTCCTCGCCGTAATGCAGTGGACCCAACTTGGCGGACAAGCCCCATTTGGTCACCATATTGCGTGCCAGCTGGGTAGCACGCTCGATATCATTCGACGCACCGGTAGTAACGCCATCGATTCCCAACGTCATTTCTTCTGCGATGCGGCCGCCAAAAAGCGTACACAAACGCGACTCCAATGAGCGTTTGCTATAACTGTATTTGTCTTCCTCGGGCAGATACTGGGTAACACCCAATGCGCGACCACGCGGAATAATAGTCACCTTATGCACGGGATCATGCTCTGGCACTACACAGCCAATAATGGCATGACCCGCTTCATGGTAAGCAGTGTTTTCTTTTTCCTTTTCGCTCATCACCATGGATTTGCGCTCAGCGCCCATCATGATTTTATCGCGCGCTTTTTCGAAGTCTTCCATAGTGACCAGACGCTTGTTGCCACGCGCTGCCATCAAAGCCGCTTCATTGACAAGGTTAGCCAGCTCAGCACCGGAAAAACCCGGAGTACCGCGTGCGATAACTGATGCACTGACACGATCCTCCAATGGTACTTTTCGCATGTGGACTTTCAGGATTTGCTCGCGGCCGCGAATATCCGGCAAACCAACATAAACCTGACGGTCAAAACGACCTGGGCGCAACAGCGCTTTATCCAGCACATCAGCACGGTTAGTTGCAGCGATAATGATTACACCATCGTTACCTTCAAAACCATCCATCTCGACCAACAACTGGTTCAGGGTTTGTTCGCGCTCATCATGACCACCACCATGTCCACCGCCGCGATGACGACCCACGGCGTCGATTTCGTCGATAAAAATAATGCACGGCGCCTGCTTCTTGGCCTGCTCAAAC
>NZ_JBRFPI010000211.1:0-7961 GCF_053579595.1 Cellvibrio sp. | reverse complement strand
AGGCAGCTAGCTCCACTGTTCTTGACGCTCCCGCCGCGTTATCGGATGAAATGGCCGCGCCCGTTAGCCATGATCCAGAAACTGCCCGTACCGCTGTGCAACAAGTGGAAAATAGCGTTTATGAGCGCGCTACCGCCATGTTTGAGCAGGAGCCGGTAGATGTTGAATGGGCAGCTGCGTACGAGCAGTCGCTGCGTGCAATGTTTGCCCAGCATCAGGGCTTGCAGCGTGTCAGCATCAACAGCATTAGCTGCCACACTAGCATGTGTCGCATCGAAGTATTTACCCCGCGCGATGCCGACGCCGACTTTTTTACCGCGATGTTTTACGATGGGCTTGCCAATTTTCGCGCAGGCGAATTAAAGGCTGAAGCGGCGATCACGCGGCGCATGGGGCAGGGTATGACGTCTGTTTATGTTGCACGCAAGGATCACACGCTCGGCTTCTATTGAATTGGTCCCGCCCAACCTGTGGTATCTTTGGCGCCTCGAATAATGCGAGGTATCTACTGTTGTCTATTCCGTTTTTCTCCTGTCTGTTTTTTCGCGCTCAGGCATAACAATGACTGAATGGTTTGGTTTAAAAAAATCAACTCCTGCGCCCGTGGAGCTGGGGTTTGAATTTACTATCGTCCACTCGCCGCGGCGACGCAGTATTAGTATCGAAATCCGCAAGGCGCAGGTTGTCATCCGCGCTCCTATGGGTGCGCCGCAATCGTTGTTGATGAATTTCTTGTACGAAAAAGCAGCTTGGGTCAGGGCAAAAATCCACGAGCAGCAGCAAACGCTCGCGACTCAACCGGAACCGCGTCGCTACGCGCAGGGTAGCCAAATCCCATTTATGGGGGAAACCTTAACGCTGGTGCTCGGGCGCGGTTCGCGTGCTGCCATTGCGCGCGTAGATCAAAACTTGCACCTGATTTTATCGCCGCGTTCACGCATGGGCGACGATGCACAAATTCGCCAATTGCTCAGCCGTTGGTATCAACAGCAGGCGCTCAATATCCTTACGCATAAAACGACCCAATTAACGCAAACGATGGGTTTGATGTGTACACAAGTCAGTATCAAAGCAACCCGCTCAAAGTGGGGGCACTGCACCAGCCGTGGCGCCATCCAATACAACTGGCAGATACTGCTAGCCCCCGAGGCCATAGTCGATTATCTTGTCGCCCACGAAGTTAGCCACCTGCGTCACCATAATCACAGTGCCGATTTTTGGGCGTTGGTCGCCAGAGCGTGTCCAACCTTCAAGGCAGATCGCGCCTGGCTCAAAGCCGAAGGCGCACACCTCAGTTTATAAACTCCAAAGGTTTTTTAGCATGAATGACATTATCGCTACCGATCCGCTCAGTGACGACCCCGCTGAAAATCTTGACCGCTTTATCGTTGAAGCCATGGAGTTGGGCTGCGTGTGGGGGCTGGAAGGGCCTGATGGCTGGGCGCTGAGTGCCTCAGAAGCGCACGACGATGTGGATGTCATGCCCTTTTGGTCGCAGGAGGGTTTTGCGCTTGCGCACTGCCAGGATGATTGGAAAGACTATAAGCCGGTGGCGATTGAACTGGTTGAGTTTCTCGAAGATTGGTTGCCCGGTATGCACGAAGATGTGTTGCTAGTGGGTATCAATTGGAATGAAGAATTAGAGGGCGAGGAGCTGGAACCGCTGGATTTGCTCGAAGAATTTGAACTGGAGATGGGCGAGTAAGCCCATTAATAAAAACCGTTTTGGGTAAATTGGTTGTAATCGTCATCTTCGTCGCCAAATAAGTGCATGTGCAGAATATCTACCTCATGGTGCTTGGCGTAATCGTTAAGCATTTTTAAGCTGGCCAAGCCCGGTGTCATGCTGTACCAATAATTGGTTGTTTCATCGTGAGCCGCCAGTACAAACTCCAGTGCGCCCGGTACCATCTTGCGGCTGATGTGGCTAAAAATTTTGCGCTGTAACTGCAAAACAGAAAAATTAAAATCGGCGCATAAGCGCATTAATTGCGGGTACTGGGTTTCACGCCGGTCTTGCAGGCGAAGATCGCGACTAGCGAATAACTCATCCGGATTGATCAATGTTTTACAGGGTGGGTTGGGCATAAGTTTATAGTCAGTTAATCATGGACAATACGTATAAGCTGACCGTCAATGGTCGGGCGCGCCAGCAGTTATGTGCTGCTATTTTCCCGGAATGTCATTTTACTGATTGTTGTTTTTCTGAATGCAATTAAGCTGATTTTTTATTTTACTGATTAATTAACTGAACGCTAAAGACGAATACTCAGTAAAAAGAGCGCGGATTAGACCACATTGACGTTAATGTACAAGTGCTTGCATTCACATTTTTTTGCTGTAAAGGAGTTTGGGATGAGTTTTATTTTCAGTATACAAACAAGGTTGCGTCGAATCGTAACACCGACCGTTGTGGTCAATACTAAAACATTGGTGATAGGATTTTTTATAACCTGTAGTTTGGGTTTGGCGGGATGTTCAAGTTTGCAACCGAAATTAGAGCAGCCCACTGTGAAAGTTGCCGGCTTGCAATTATTGCCAGCGCAAGGCTTGAGTCAGCCAATTGAAGTGAGCCTGTTGATCGCCAACCCCAATGACCGCGATTTAACCCTGCGCGGCATGTCCTACACCGTCGGCATCGAAAACTTTGATGTGCTAAGTGGCGTGAGCAATCAGTTGCCTACCCTTACTGCTTATCAAGAAACGCCGGTCAAAGTGGTAGTCACTGCCAATGTGTTGCAGTTGGTGCGCTTGATCGAACACTTTGGTCGCAATGGCGTTAAAGAAAATGTAAATTACAATTTTTCTGCCAAACTGGATTTTAGTGCCTGGTTACCAGCGCTGCGCATCAATGAAAAAGGGATGATCCCACTTGCTGCAAAAAAGCGTTAAGGCACCATTAATTGCTTAAACGATATCGATAAAACCGCTAATCATTTGTGTTATTGGCGAAACAATTTTTCTAAAATTCATCTAAAAAGAACCATCTGAATTTTGTATTTTCAGGATATTCAATGAGTGACGAAATAACCCTGCCCGAGGCCGATGAGCGCATAGCGCTCAAAGATTACACCGAGAAAGCCTACCTCGATTATTCCATGTATGTGATCCTCGATCGCGCCCTGCCGCATATCGGCGATGGCCTCAAACCGGTACAGCGCCGCATTGTTTATGCGATGAGTGAATTGGGCTTAAAAGCCAGCGCCAAATATAAAAAATCTGCGCGTACCGTGGGTGATGTGATCGGTAAATTCCACCCGCATGGCGACTCCGCTTCTTATGAAGCTATGGTGTTAATGGCGCAGCCATTTTCCTATCGCTATACTCTGGTTGATGGCCAGGGCAACTGGGGTTCGCCCGATGATCCCAAATCCTTCGCCGCGATGCGTTACACCGAATCGCGCCTCACCAAATACAGCGAAGTCTTGCTTGAGGAATTAGGGCAGGGCACGGTTGATTGGCAGCCCAACTTTGACGGTACACTTGAAGAACCCATCGTATTGCCCGCCCGGGTGCCTAACGTTTTATTAAACGGCACTACCGGTATTGCCGTGGGTATGGCGACGGATATTCCGCCGCACAATTTGCGTGAAGTGGTTAATGCCTGTGTGCATTTACTCGACAATCCGCAGGCGACGGTCAACGATTTGTGCCAGCACATCCTCGGCCCCGATATGCCCACCGAAGCGGAAATTATTTCGCCGCGTGAAGAACTGATCAAAATGTACGAAACCGGCCGCGGCAGTGTACGCATGCGCGCGGTTTGGCAAAAAGATGAAGAGTCGGGCGATATTATTATCACCGCATTGCCTCATCAGGTCAGTGGTGCAAAAATCCTGGAGCAAATCGCCGCGCAAATGCAGGCGAAAAAATTGCCGATGGTTGCCGACCTGCGCGATGAATCTGATCACGAAAATCCCACACGTCTGGTGATTATCCCGCGCTCCAATCGCGTTGATGTGGATCAGGTGATGCAACATTTGTTTGCTACCACCGAGTTGGAACGCACCTATCGTGTCAACATGAACATGATTGGTATCGACGGACGCCCGGCGGTGAAATCACTCGCGAAAATTTTGAGTGAATGGTTGAGTTTCAGAACCGTCACTACCCGCCGTCGTTTGCAATATCGTCTGGAAAAAGTGGAAGAGCGTTTGCTGCGTTTGGCAGCATTGATGGTGGTGTTCCTCAATGTTGATGAAGTGATCCGCATCATCCGCGAAGAGGATAATCCCAAACCGGTACTGATGGAGCGCTTCAATTTAATTGAGATGCAAGCGGAATATATTCTCGAAACCAAATTGCGCCAATTGGCTCGCTTGGAAGAGATGAAAATTCTGGAAGAGAAAACCGCGCTGGAAAAAGAACGCGATGGTCTGCAAAAAATTCTTGAATCGGCCGTGAAATTAAAAAATCTGGTGCGCAAAGAATTGATTCAAATTGCCGAGGCCTTTGGCGATGATCGCCGCTCGCCGATTGTTGCGCGCGCGGAAGCTCAAGCGTTGACCGAAACGGAATTGTTGAGTGTCGATCCGGTGACGGTAGTGATTTCCGACAAAGGTTGGATTCGCGCCGCGAAAGGTCACGATATAGACCCGGAAGGCTTGAGCTACAAAGCGGGCGACAGTTTCAAATATGCGCTGCGCGGTAAGAGCAACCAGCAAGTGATTTTGATTGATTCCACCGGGCGCAGCTATTCATTGCCTGCGCATAACTTGCCTTCCGCGCGCGGCCAAGGCGAGCCACTGAGTGGCCGTATCAGTCCGCCCAGCGGTGCAACTTTTGAAGGTGCTTTGATGGGCACGGACCAGCAGCGCGTGCTGCTGGCGTCGGATGCTGGTTATGGTTTCATCGCCCGACTGGAAGATCTCACCAGTAAAAATAAAGCGGGTAAGGCACTCTTGACTCTACCTGACGCAGCGCTGGTTTTGCCGCCACAATTGCTTGATAATCCCGAGCAGGCATTGCTGGCGGCAGTGAGCAATGATGGCCGCCTGCTGGTGTTCCCGGTAACGGAATTGCCGGAGCTGGCGCGCGGTAAAGGCAATAAGATTATGAATATTCCATCGGCGCGCGCAGCGGCACGTGAAGAGTTTGTAGTCTCGGTCAATGTCATCAGTCCCGGCCAGTGCCTGACGCTGCATTCGGGCAAACGCCACATCACCTTGAAGATGTCCGATCTGGAGCATTACAAAGGTGAGCGCGGCCGACGCGGCAACAAACTTCCTCGCGGTTTCCAAAAGGTGGATAAAGCCGAAGTGACCGATAAGTGAGTTAAACAATAGGGGCGGTTATTCCGCCTTTATTTTTCGTGCAACGCGCGCAGCAAAAATTACACAACCCAGATAAAAGAATGCAACAACAATAACGCAGGAGTTTTCATGAGCTCAAAAGACAAGCGTCGTCATGTGCGTACATCCTTTGCTTGCCGGATTAAAATTACCCATGATTCAGTGGGTGAGTTGTTGGTAAAAACCCGCGATATTTCTGATGGTGGTGTATTTGTCGTGCTTGAACCTGAGCAAATACCACCAGTTGGTACAAGGCTTACGGGGCAGGTGCAGGGGTTGATGGACGATGCACCGGTATTACAACTGGAAGTGGTACGTGTAGAGCCAGCGGGTGTTGGCTTGCGTTTTATACAAGAAGATTAGTGTCTGGCTTACCTTGCAGTCGTTTGTCCGGGCGATTGCTTATTAATTATATCGCTGCGAAGCGTTTTCCTTTTTTAGTGCTTTCAGAATCTGCTGAGTCCGTACAATACGAATAAGATCTCAGCAGAGTACTGAAAACTGAAGGAGTTTTTGTGTACAAGCTTATCTATAAAAACCAATTTGCTGCAGGGTTTGATGCGGATCAAATCGTGGGTAATTTGGCGCAGTTGCTCCAACTAAAACCAAAAACCGTTCGCTTGGTGTTTCTCTCGCAGCGCCCCAGTGTGATTAAAATTCTGGAGTCCTCCGCCGAGGTTGAGCAGTGGCGCGCCGCATTTTTGGAGGCGGGTGTTCATTTGGATGTGGTGAGCATAGCTGCAGCAGATGCCGATAGTATTGCCGATCAAATCGAATTGGAATTGGAACTGCATAGTCTCGATGAGGGGTTTGACGAAGAAGAGGAAACCCCACGCCAGTTGTTGGTTAAGAAAATTATTGCGCGTGAAGAGGCGGAGGATGCTGAACTCGCTGCCGTTAATACGGAGGCAGCTCCTGTACCTATTACTGCAGAAATAACTGCCCCTGAAAAATCGGAAGCTGCACAACAATCGATTCCTCCTGAAGCTCATGCAGCAACAGAAAAAATTAAAACCCCGGCAGAAAAAGAAAAAAAGAAGCCAGTAGCCAAACCAGAAAAAAAATCAACGGAGCAGGCTGTCACAGCAAAAGCCGCGATAACTCCGGCGATCACCAGTTCCCCCTTGCCAGAGACGATAACCTCCATTCCGGAACTGGACGTTGCGCAAGCACAGCAAGGCATCGACGAGCCTGTCATTAAAAAGGATGCAGTTGTGGCGCTCGCAACGGAAGCTAAAGCAGCTCTGGAGCTTGATGCTAAATCTGAAGTTAACACGAAAACTGAAATTAATATTGAAGCTGGCAGTAAACCGAAATCAGAACCTGATGCGGAGTCTGAAATTGGTACTGCAGCCATTAGTTCCCAGTCAGTCGCGTTAGAAGAAAAAGTAACAGAAGAAAAAGCAGAGGAAAAAACAGAAGAGGTGCCAGCGGACGATGCTCACGTGGAGGTGGATTTTCATAAATCCTCATTTCTGTGGGGCATGTTAGCCATCCTATTGGCTATTGCATTAACTGCAGCAACTATCTTATGGTTAAAGCGCCCCTTGTGGCAGCCAGTGACACCTTCAGCGCAAAACGAAAAAATAGTGAATGCGCTCGCGACCGAACCCCTGTTTGCATTGGCGCATGTCGATGTGCCGCGCCTGCAACAGTTACCTGGCGTTCTGCAATCCGGTGCGGGCTTAACTAATTTGCCCGCACCTGATGTGAATTTTTGGCGCAAGCTGGAAGAGTCTGGAATCAATATTGCGCAGCAATTGGATCAAGTCTGGATCTCCGCTTACCGCACCAATAACCAAACCCAGCCGCTCTGGATTTTGACCGGGAAATTTAATGCGAAAGAATGGCGTGCTTGGTTGAAAAAAAATTATACGATTGATGAAGACTCACCACAGCAATTAGTATTTTCATCGGTAGATGAAAATACCTGCGAAAAACAACCGGTGATGATGGCTGTGATTGACGCTGACCGGATTGTATTGGGCGCGCCGGAGCGAGTCGCCGCATTCCGTGGGCGTTTGGATGCCGGGGCTCCCGCTGATAAAGATTTATCGGATTGGAATACCGTCAGTGCAAAACAAATGCTCAGTGTTGCGCTATTTAATCCGTCGCAATTTTCGGAAGCCTCTACGGCAATGGCACTGGGAAAGCTGTCGATCGATGTTGCACCGGTAAAAGGAATTTATCTCGGAGTGGCGCCGCAGGTGTTTCCGCCGGTGCTGAAATTTAGTGCAGTTATGGTAGGTGCTAATGAAGAGTTTATTGATGCAGCCGAAACGGCTATAGCACCGCTACTCAGGAACGCAAAAAATACCATGGTGCAGGATTGGCCGGAAACTTTATCCATTTATGAGCGAATCAAACTCACCAAATTAGAGCAACAGTTACAGGCTTCGGTATTTTTCGACGAGCAGTTACAACCGCAATTACAATTGTGGGTTAACTCGTTATTAGCGCGAACCTTTTCCATGAGCGATAACCCAACAGTAGTCGCGGAGGAGCGGCTCGATGAAAAACCGCGCGTATTTAGTGAGTTACCGTCACCAACCTTACCTGACTTTGCGCTAAACAAGCATTTAAATACCGCGTTCACAGCGCAAACAAGTACAGGCCCGTTTGGTGTGGGAATTAGCAGTTTTGATGCGACTGCAGAAGGTACGGTGATTA
>NZ_JBRFPI010000210.1:0-8023 GCF_053579595.1 Cellvibrio sp. | reverse complement strand
ATTTTGTCTCAGCAGAATCCTCCTTCGGCTCCATTTTCAAACAGGATTTTTCGCACTACCGCGATGAATTAATTATTTCCAGCAAAGCCGGTTATGATATGTGGCCAGGCCCCTACGGTATTGGTGGCTCGCGTAAATATTTAGTGAGCAGTTGCGACCAAAGCTTGAAGCGCACCGGCCTTGAATATTTCGATATTTTTTATCATCACTGTATGGACCCGGAAACACCGATTGAAGAAACCATGCAAGCGCTGGATTTTATCGTCCGCTCCGGACGTGCACTGTACGTAGGCATTTCCAATTACCAACCCGCACAAACCAAAGAAGCCGTGCGCATTCTGCGTGAATTGGGCACACCATTATTGATCCATCAACCGCGCTACAATATGTTTGATCGCTGGATTGAAAATGGTTTGACGGATGTATTAAAAGAGGAAGGTGTTGGTTCAATTGTATTCTCACCACTCGCTCAAGGTGTATTGACCAACAAATACCTGAACGGTATTCCAGAAGGTTCACGTGCTGCACGCGCGGAACAAATTTATCTGGGTGACAAAGACATCACTCCGGAAAAAATCCAAAAAGTGCAAGCGCTGAATAAAATTGCAGAGTCACGCGGCCAGTCACTGGCGCAAATGGCGATTGCCTGGACGTTGCATAATGATGCGGTTACCACCTGCCTGATCGGCGCCAGCCGCCCTGCGCAAATTGATGATTCAGTTGCTGCATTAAACAATTTGAACTTCAGCACTGATGAACTTGCAAAGATTGAAGCAATTTTGAAATAAAAATTGAAATAAAAAACGGGGGATTCGTGATTACGAATCCCCCATTAACCATTTACATTTAACCAATCACCTTCGCATAATTTTCCTTCAGGTTTTTTTGTGGATAAATGATGGAGTGCGCCTCAACAGCACCACACATAAAAACGCCGACCAAACAAATCCTTCCCAAGATTCCACGCATCCACAACCAGTAAGTGATTAACCCAAACAGAATCACTGGCAATACCAGTATCAACAGTGAAGCGGCTATTACCCCCATATTAATACTCGCCTTTTTTAGTATTAACCAAAAATGCGGCGATACAAACACCTAGCAAATCTGCCAATAGATCCCAGCCATCCATACTGCGTGTTGCAAAAAAGCCTTGCGATAATTCCTCTGCTGCCGCAAAACCAAAAACCAGCAAGCTGCCTAATTGAAACCGTACAGACTTTATTAGCATAACTCGCCGATTGAGCAATAAATTAAGCAACAACGCCAACCCACCATACAGCCAGACATGCCCTAACTTATCGCCGTAAGGAATTGAATCGGCAGCACTCATAAAAATATTATCTGCACCTCTATCTGCCTCATAGATAATCCACAAAATAAACCCGAAAAAAACTGAAAAGGCGATACACAAGGGTTGGCGGCAATAATTCAAAAAGCTCATCGACCTATCACTCCTTTATCGAATCTGCTTTGCCATTGCCTAACGCATACCAATCCACTTTGCGAGTCAGCATCATAAATACGCCCAGCAATACAAAGAGCAGTAGAGAACCCATCAGCAGCGCGTAGTCTTCTGCACTTAACAATCCGTAGAGCAAGGCATATAAAAAACTCAACCCTGCTGTAAACCCGATACCGCGCCAGATACTTTGCAACACATGGGAAACATAGAATCCAATCAACACTACACACGCAATTGATGAAAACGCGTAAGCTGAAGCAAAACCTATATGTTCGGCAAGCGATAACAATAACAAATAGAAAAATGCCAACGCCATACCTACCAAACCGTATTGCACTGGATGCACCTGCAAACGCTTAAGCACCTCAAACAAAAAGAAACTGGCAAAGGTCAATGCGATAAACAACAAGGCGTATTTAATGGCGCGATCACTTTTAACATACTGGTTAACCGGATCAATCAAACTCACTCCAAATTGGCGCTGTTGATATTGATCGCACTCATTGCTGCGCACACAGGTATAAAAGTATTCGGAAAAGTTGGTAGAGAAGTAAGAGGTTTGCCAGCGGGCGGTAAATCCAGCCTCTGACACACTACGTTCTACGGGTAAAAAGTTTCCAATAAATCGCGGATGTGGCCAATCAGAGTGCAGCTCTACGTGTGTCTCTTTTCCGATCGGCGAAAAATGTAACTGCTCTGTACCATCCAACAGCAAATTAAAAGCAAAACCCAGTTTTTGATGTTGCCCATTAGCTACCT
The DNA here is from genome assembly GCF_053579595.1 of Cellvibrio sp. Classification (NCBI taxonomy): domain Bacteria; kingdom Pseudomonadati; phylum Pseudomonadota; class Gammaproteobacteria; order Cellvibrionales; family Cellvibrionaceae; genus Cellvibrio; species Cellvibrio sp. Next base: position 5,799 of record NZ_JBRFPI010000210.1, on the reverse strand, counting down.
GCAATACGTCCAGCGGAAAAACTGCATGAACACCGTCGCCGAGAATTTTAAGTTCTGATCCGGGTTCAAATTCATAGGGCTGACTATTCAATTGCAACGTCAATGAATTTTTAATGCCGCGAATATCGCTGATGCCCACTGCAACATAAGGTTTAAGAAAGGTGTAATCGGCTAGATTATTTTTAATCCCATAGTCTGCGGGCACAATAAAATGGCCATCTACACGGGTATCCGCGTGATAAAGCCGCGCCGCATATATACCCAGCTTACGCAATTCGGTAGTGATGTCGCCGTTCACACGAAATAGATCCGGCAAAAACTGCAATTTGCCCGAGACTGTACGCTCCTCTACCACCCGTTCACTTTTTTCGTTTACTGTCCAGGTGCGCTCAATCTTGGTGTAGGGCACCACCAGTACCGGCCCAACCAGGGTTTGGCTATAGCTGGAACTGCTGGCGATATCGCGTACGACTTGCTCGCTGTAGGCGCGGCGCTCATCAATAGAGTTACCAATCATGCCAATAGGGATCAGCAGCAATAACATCAACAAGCCAATGGCAAGAAATTTAAATAACAAGGGGCGTTTCATGGGTTTCTCCTTAGGGTTTAAGTAGAAGAAATCATGCCCGCCCAAGTTGGAGATTTTATGTGGGGAATATGGAGTTTATGTGGAGTTTTGATGCGCTGCAGCGGCGAGTATTCACATTAAAAGCTGAATACCCGACAATCGTACACACAAACGAGGTTATATCACTTAGTGTTCAGACGAGCTGTTGACTGAATTAAACACTACTTGTTTTTTGTAGGGAAACACAGTGCGGTATTTTTTAAGCAATTCGTCATTAAACTTTCTCATACGTTTGGATATCAACACATTACCTGAGGAAAAGGTCGAATTACAAAGCTCATTATCTCTTTTGCACAGGCCCTCTACTTGAATTGGCGAGGCAAAAAAATACTGCGCAAAATGCTTTTCAAACTTATCCATATCTGCGGGTGTCAGCAATAATTGTTCATCATCGACTGTTGCAGCAACCATCAAAAATGCTTGACTCGAATCCTTAACAACCGGAACGCCATTGACTTTTACACTAGCCAAATCAATATTCAGTACCCGTTTGCGCTCAAAATAAGAAACCACAAAGCGGCCTTCCGTTTGCTTACCCTGCTCCTGATAGGTAAAACCATACCAATCCGTTTTGCTGGTCTTAAGAATGTCCAGCCGCGCACCACCTTCTTCAGCAATCCAACTACCATCAAGCTGCTCCATCGAGGCCGGAGCCTCCATTCCCCCGAGAGGTTTGTTCAGCACATCTTTACAAGCAGCAAGGGAAAAGATTAACAGGACAGGAACGAACAATTTCATCAATAACGGCATTCTTGGCTTTACCCTCATAGTTTAGGCATGCTGCAGGAGATTTTAATCCACCCCTATGAACCGGGGTAGAATCACGGGCGGAGCTTATTTTTTTGTGCGGGCTGGAGGTGTAAAAAATTGTACGCAAACAACCTATGCATCAACCTCCACCATGATTGCTGGACAACACAGGCAGAAAATTCACGACTGCAACCACCCCGTCATGAGTATTCCGCAGTTCAAGACTTCCATTGTGCAAAGCAACCACTTCCTGCACAAAATTCAATCCCAACCCGGTACTTTTTTTGCCCGTTGCAGGGCGCGGCAACGAGAAAAAACGTTCTGTTAAACGCGCGAAGGCAAAATCGGGAATTGGTTCACCTTGATTGGTAATCGACAAAAATAATTGGCCATTTTCTTTGCGTGTGCGCACACAGATAACACCCACTTGCGGAGTAAAATCGAGCGCGTTGTCAAGCAGGTTATTGATTGCCTGGCGAAGCAAAAACAATTCACCGCTCACTATCGCGCCCGGGCTGTAATCTCTTTTAATCTGTAGCTGCTGCTGTGAGATACGCGCCATATGGTTATCGAGCAATTCATCCAGCAGCAGATTAAGATCAATCGGTTTTGGGTCATGCAAGGTTTGCTGTTGCTCGACCAAGGCCAAATTTAACAAGCGTTCTATAAGCTGTTGCAGGCGAAGACTTTCGCTATCGATATTATTGATAAACCGCTGCCGCTGCTGATCATTATCCGGTGTTTGCAATAGCGGCGACTGCAATAGTTCTGTGGCTGCGCGGATACCTGCAAGTGGGCTTTTTAATTCATGTGCAAGCGTTTGCACATAGCGTTCGATATAGGCTTTGCCATCGAGTTCAGAGCGCATGGATTCCAAAGCTTGTGCGAGCTGACGCAATTCACCACTGGCAATTTTACTTTCGGGAATTATCGCGCGTTCACCCTGACTGACATTGACGGCATATTCGCGCAGTTTGCGCAGCTCGCGGCTCAACCACCAGGAAAAAATTGCACCACTCAATAAACCCAACAAAATTAAACCGCCACCCAATATCCCCAAACGGCGTTGGGTGCGATCAATAAACGGCTGCACACTGCGATTGGGTTTGGCAACCGAGACCACACCGATAATCTCATCCCCCTCTTTTATCGGCGCTGCCACATACATAATGCTGGAGCTTTCATCGCCCTCAATTTCATGGGAAGAGCGCGCACCGTATTTTCCTTGCAGCGTCAGATAGACATCATTCCACTGTGAATAATCCTGCCCCACTGCAATATTTTTTGAATCGAGCAACACAATGCCATTTTTATCAGTGACGTAAATCCGGTGATTGACAGCAAATTTATTAACGCCCCAAATACTCGCATTAGGCATTCGCTGGCCGTACGCGCGAAAAATATCCGCGTAGAATTCGTTATTGATTTTATTGTTAAGCATAGGCTCGCGCAAAAACTCAGCGAGCAAATTGGCGGTATCAACCAATGTCTCTTCCGTGGATTGGCGTACACCAGGGCGAATTTCTTCCATTACCGTGCGCAACACAAAATAGCTGCAGAGCGTAACGAAGAGCATGTAGATAATAAAAATGCGTAAGCTCAGCGACATTAATGAATTTCCGGCTGATAGCAATAACCAAACCCGCGCTGGGTCTTGATGGGATCTGCGGCGGCATTTACCGCGCGCAACTTCGCGCGTAATGTTTTGATATGACCGTCAATGCTGCGGTCATAGCCCGCGTCAGCGGTTGCACCTACGGCAGTCAGCAATTGATCGCGACCGAAGACCCGCCCCGGCTGTTCAACCAGCGCCTGCAATAAACAAAATTCAAACCGTGTGAGTTGTAGCAATTGTTGGTAGTAATGGATAGTTTTACGTTCACTATCGATTATAAATTCGCGCTGTTTTTCTGGCGCGGGTAATGATGCATTGATTAGCGATAAGTCACTCGCTGCAATAGCTGGTCGCACGCGTTTTAAAATGGCTTTTACCCGCGCAGCCACTTCACGCGGGCTAAAGGGTTTTACCACATAGTCATCTGCACCAATCTCCAAGCCGACAACACGGTCCAACTCATCGCCACGGGCGGTTAAAAACATCACCGGCACTTCGGAAAATTTGCGCAGTTGTTTACAGGCTTCAAAACCCGTCATATCCGGCAACCCGACATCCATGATGATCAAATCTGCCGACTGTTCTCTAACATAGGCAAGCGCCTTGCTGGCAAGACTTTCCCAGTGAGTGCTAAAGCTCTCCGCTTGCAGTACAAAAATCAGGCTTTCGGCAATGGAGGGCTCATCTTCCAGGATTACAATATGAGGCATAGGGAGTTCCAATCACTCTTATTTAGCGTGGCCTGATTCTACAAGAAAGCGGGCTATTTAACGTATTGCAATGCAACAGAATCCGCCCTAACCTCTTGCTATCGCATTAACGCTTGGCTGAACGCTTATGTCTGTAAAAGATTCTACCCCCGCCGAACCCATTACCATTGTCGGCGGCGGCCCGAAAAAGGTTCTCTACACCTTAAAAACCGTTGCGCGTATCGGCTTGCTCAATTCAGCGAAAGCGCTCAACAGCAAAAACACCTGCAAAGCCTGCGGTTTGGGAATGGGCGGCCAACGCGGCGGCATGACCAACGAAAAAGACGAGTTTCCCTCGGTCTGCAACAAAAGTATCCAGGCGCAATCGACCGATATACAACAACCCATCCCGACCGACTTATTCAATCACACTTTGGATGATTTTAAACAGCTCAGTGCTTACGAACTTGAGCATCTCGGGCGCTTGAATAACCCCTTATTTAAATCTGCTGACGGCAATAAATACTCTCCTGTCAGCTGGGATTTTGCATTAGATAAAATGGCACGCGCGTTTGCCGCAACCCATCCTGAGCGCAGCTTTTTTTATTCCTCTGGCCGTTCCTCCAATGAAGCGGGTTTTGTATTGCAATTGCTCGCGCGTTTGTATGGCACAAACAATGTCAACAATTGCTCCTATTATTGTCACCAAGCAACTGGGGTTGGATTACAGAATGTTATTGGCAGTGGTACCGCAACGGTGTCACTGGAAGATGTCGGCAATTGCGACTGTATTTTTGTGATAGGAGCCAACCCTTCATCCAACCATCCGCGCTTTGTGCACCAATTAAAAAATTGTCGCGAACGCGGCGGGCAAGTGATCGTGATTAATCCGGCAAAAGAACCCGGACTGGTGCGCTTTGCGGTACCTAAAAGCGCCAAATCCATGCTCAGCGGCGGCACCTGGATTGCATCGGAATATGTGCAACCCAAAATCGGCAGCGACCTTGCATTATTTAAAGGGATCGCTAAAGCGCTGCTGGAATCCAACCAAATTGCAACTGACTACATCGCGCAATACACGGATCATTTTCAAATATTTAAAAATGATATTGATAATACTGACTGGCAAACAGTTGTTGATGCCTGTGGTATCGATAAAGAAAAAATTACCTCACTCGCCAATGCTTATGCACAATCTGAAAACGCGATTTTTGCCTGGGGTATGGGCATTACCCATCATTTACACGGCGTAGAAAATGTCGAGGCAATTGCTAATTTGGCCTTATTGCGCGGTATGCTCGGCAAACCTGCTGCAGGATTGTTACCGCTGCGCGGCCATAGCAATGTACAAGGCATAGGCACAGTAGGTGTTAAACCCATTTTAGCGGACGATGTGTTACAGCAACTTGAACAGCATCTGGGGGTACAACTGCCACGCACCAAAGGCATGGATACTCTCGCCTGTTTAACAGCGGCACATGAAGGAAAAATCGATGCCGCATTAATCATGGGCGGCAATTTGTTTTCTGCCACACCCAATAGCGGATGGGCACAAGCAGCGCTGGATAAAATCAACTTTAAAGTCTATTTAACCACGACGTTAAATGCTGGCCATATCACCGGCATGGAAACCAGCGAAGCATTAATTTTACCTGTCACGGCCCGCGATGAAGAGTGGCAAGCTACTACGCAGGAATCCATGTTTAATTATGTGCGTTTGAGCGATGGCGGTATTGATCGTTTGCACAATGTAAAACCGGAAGTGGAAATTCTGTGCGAGCTGGGTAAACGATTACTGCCAGATTGCGCGCTCGATTTTAATCAACTCAAACAACACAACTCTATTCGCGCTGCAATCGCTGCCACCATTCCCGGATTAAGTGAATTAAAAGATATTGCACAAACCAAGCAAGAATTCACCATCAAGAATCGCCTGCTCGACACGCCAACATTTAAAACGGAAAACACAAAAGCCCAATTCCAAATCAGCCCGTTGCCTGCACCTGTCACCAGCGCTGAATATCCTGTTTTACTCGCCAGCATCCGCAGTGAAGGCCAATTCAATTCGATCATTTATGAAGAGAGCGATTCCTATCGTGGCACTGACACTCGCTGGT
>NZ_JBRFPI010000209.1:0-8044 GCF_053579595.1 Cellvibrio sp. | reverse complement strand
GTGGATACCCCCGTTTTCAATGTGTATGCCATTGCAGAAAAACCTGACCCTGTGCGTGCAAGGGCAGGGCTCAAGTTTGTTCCTGATTTTCACTTCAATTCGCACCCATCACTGGATCTGCTCATAATTCCTGGCGGTGTAGTTACCGCAGAGCTGGAAAAGCCTCAGGTACATGACTGGATTAATCGCGCTGCAAGTTGCACCCAAGTCACTGCTTCTGTATGCACAGGCGCATTTCTGCTTGCCAAAGCGGGCTTGCTGACTACGCATAAGGTGACAACGCATTGGGAAGATCAAGATGATTTAAAAAATGCATTCCCCGCACTGGATGTGATCAGCAATGTGCGTTGGGTGGATGAAGGATCTGTAGTGACATCGGCGGGAATATCAGCGGGTATTGATATGAGCCTCCACCTGGTTTCACGCATCGCAGGATTGTCTCTTGCTGAACGCACTGCGCGGCAAATGGAGTTTGATTGGACGCGCGACGGGGTAGTTGCTTGAGTAAATCAGTTGCTATCCCCGTTTTGTTGTTACTGGTTACATCTACATTTTTGTGATGAGAAAAGGCTTCTTTAATGAACGATAAAATGGAAAAAAACTATCAACGCTTTCGCAATTTATTCTTCGGTTTATGCATACTCGCCGCTGCCTTACTACTGCTGACCACTATGAAAAATATCATTAGCAGTGTGGCCGCTGCCAGTTGGGAAACCCATCAGGGAATTGTCACCAACGGCAGTGAGGATATGAACCGCGTCTTGGCAACACCATACAACGTCACTAACCGTTGGTTGGAATATAAATACGAAATTAACGGCAACGAATACCGCAATACTACCGTCGGTTACGGCATCAACAAACCTGCGTCAGTTTTGCGTATTGGCGATCGCGTTACTGTCTATGTTGATCCGGATAATTACGCAAATTCTGTAATAGCAGTTGGTTTTGCTAAAGGCCATTTTTTCGGATTGTTATTTTCTTGCGGGTTTGTAGTGCTGGGTTTTTATCTTTGGCGAAAGATTTAGCATTATTATTTTTAATTCCGAATTCTGCCATTTACCAAGATGTTAAACGTGTTTGATATTAAAAAATTAAGAGCACCAGGTATTGTAATCAATTCTGCACTTTAGTAGCTCTCCCATCATTGTTTTACACCTGACCTGATCTCAATTCCGCCTCCCTTCGAATAAAGTGCTGATGTAATTTGCATACCAGGTGGGGCAGTGAATACAAACGAATCGCAATTGAGTGCAAATCCTGTCGCTGTTATCGGTGGCCTGTTAGGGCTTTTGCCCTTTTGGGGGCTGGCGTTTGCGGAGCTGTGGGCGACTGGTGATTGGGTTGTCTCGGCGCTAGCGCATCTGGTGAATTATGCCGCGCTAATACTCGCTTTTGTGGGAGCAATTTGGTGGGGCATTGCCTTGAATGCGCCGCAAGGATTAGTTGGTTTAGCCTCGCGCGGTTTTTTATTCGGTTGGAGCCTGTTGCCTTGTTTGCTTGCCTGGTTTCTACTAACGCTTGATCGGCAAATGGCATTGATAGGATTTGCGGCGCTGCTAGTGCTGCAATTGTTGTTGGATTTTATTTTCTTGTGGCGCGTGCAGCTCATCGCGCGGTGGTTTTGGCAGTTGCGTGTGGTACTTACAGTAGGCGCGGCTCCCGCATTGTTGTTTGCAGGAGTTTTTTGAATGAGTCATCAGCTCATCAGCGCCCGTGTGAGCGCTGCGATCCAACTCAGTTTTATTGCTGATTCGCTAGCAATGCCAGTGCATTGGTTTTACAACCCTCAGGATATATACGCCGCATTTCCCGGTGGCATCACCAGATTCGAAGCGGCTCCCGCGTTTCATCCTTCTTCCATTATGAATTTGCATTCCACCAACGCTGGAGGCCGCGGTGCGCAACAAGCGAGCAATGGCCCGCAAGTGGTGGGCGATATTATTTTGAAAGGCAAGCGCCAGTATTGGGGTGTTGCCAATCAGCATTATCATCGCGGTATGGCGGCGGGAGAGAATACGCTTAACCTGCATTGCATGCGTATGGTGATGCGGGGGATTCAGCATAACCAGGGGCGCTATGATCCCGCGCTTTTTTTACGTAATTACATCGCCTTTATGACCGCTGAAACACCGCAGCACCCGGATACTTACGCCGAATCCTATCACCGTGGATTTTTTGCCAATTTTGCCAAAGGACGCCCAGCGGAAAAATGCGGTGCTGTGACTCACGATACCGCGTCTGTCGGTGGGTTGGTGACGGTAGCGCCCATTGCGATAGCGGAACTGTTGCATGACCGCTCGTTAAGCCGTGTGCAAGATTTATGTCGTACGCATATCTTTTTTACTCATCCCGATGAGTATTTGGGAAAAATTTGCGACGCTTACGTCGCGCTAATCGATGCGCTTTTATTTCGTACCACAGAAGATGCGCGCGGGTTGATTGCTGCAACGGCAAAACAATCGGCGGGTATTGATGTGCAGAAACTCGCGCAACAGTATCACGATGATAATCAGGTTGTCGGTGGAAAGTTTTCGCGCGCTTGTTACATCGAAGATTCATGGCCAAGCGTGTTGTATCTCGCGTGGAAATATTGCGCTGATCCGCAGCAAGGGTTGATCGCCAACGCCAATCTCGGCGGCGACAACTGCCATCGGGGCGCGGTGCTGGGTGTGATACTGGGTTTGGCTACCGCCAATGGCTTGGATAATGCGTTTGCACAACTGACTGATGCGGTTGCAATTCGTGGAGAGTGTTTGTTTGAAAGCAATAAATGAGTTTGATCTGGTTGTTGTCGGTGCAGGTATGGCTGGTCTTTCTGCGGCTGCGCAAGCCAGTGCGATGGGCAAGCGTGTATGTGTGCTGGAAAAATCCCGCGGCCCTGGCGGGCGCATGGCAACGCGTGCAAAAGAATACGGCTGTTGGGATCACGGCGCGCAATATTTTACGGCGCGCTCACCTGAATTTCGCGCGCAGGTTCAACAGTGGTTGGAGGCAGGTTTGGTCGCGCCCTGGCGCGAACCTATCGCGGTGTGGGATGGTGAACAGCTGAGTGTAAGCCGCTCGCGCGAGCGCTATGTCGGCGTGCCACAGATGAAATCGCCGTTGGTAAACAGGGCGGCGGGGCTGGAGGTTTTTTACCACACCCAAGTGACGCAAGTGCAGCACCGCGAGTCTGGTTGGATAATCGAAACAAACCAGTCGCAATGGTGTGCACCTAATCTCATTCTCGCGTTGCCTGCGCCACAAAGTCAGGCATTGCTTCCAGCAGGCAGCGCCGCCCAGGCACTCGCCGCCGGCGCGATTATGGAGCCCTGCTGGGCAATGTTGTTGGATGTTGAGTATCCATTAAACTTGCCGTTTGCCGCCGCGTTTGTGAATGAGGGATTCCTGAGTTGGATTGCCCACAATAATCGCAAACCCGAGCGCGAAACGGGCGAATGTTATGTGCTGCACGCCACGGCTGAATGGTCGCGCGCGCATCTGGAAGCTTTACCAGAAATTGTTCAAACGATGATGTTGGAAGAATTTATGCGCGTGCTTGCACATTGGTTGCCCGGGCAGCAATTGCCGCCCATCCATGTGCGTTATGTGCATCGCTGGCGTTTTGCGCGCGCTACGGAGCATGATGCTCGCGCCGCTGCTGTATGGCCTGAGCAAGGTTTAGCGCTGGCGGGCGATTGGCTTACTGACGCACGTATCGAAGGTGCCTATTGCTCTGGTGTAGCGGCGGTGATTGCGTTGTTTGAATTTAGGTGATTGTTTATGTTGATTTAAACAAAATCCGTTAGCGCTACCCATCCCCGAATTTTTCCAATATACACAAATCCAATCCCCAGCTTGATTATGTAACGGGCATCACCAGGAGTAGGTGGGTCGTATTCCTCTAAACCTTCTAATGCCAATGAAATATCGAGTGGAGGTTTCCACTGCAAGGTTTGTGGGGTTTCCGGCATGCTGAGTTCGGTATCTGTCCAGGTTAGGCCATCGCGTTCAACGGGGGATGCGTGGTTGAAATTGGCGGGGATAAATACGGCGGATGTTCCGGCCATTTTTTTGTAAATTCGCGCTCTCATGTTTGGCTCCTAAATGGTTGGGCTATTAAAACAGGTGGGCGCGCTGGGGTCTTGATATCGATCAAACAGACTCGGTGCCATCTGTACATGTTAACCAATTGGCTTGGTGCACCCGGCAGCAACAGTTTTAGAGGGACTTATTTTTGTTTGACATGCAGGTTTTTGCCTGCCTATAATTTAAATGCAGGCAAATACCTGCATGTTAATTTCTCACCTTAGAATTATTCGATGACTGAAATAGACCTGGTTTTTAAAGCGCTTGCCGATCCGAACCGGCGCAAGCTATTGGATCTTTTGCATGCCCGAAACGGGCAGACGTTAAGTGAATTATGCAACGAGTTGGCGATGGCGCGGCAGTCGGTCACTCAACATCTCGGTTTGCTAGAAGATGCGAATTTGATTTCAGTGCAGTGGCAGGGGCGCGAGAAACTCCATTACTTCAACCCTGTGCCTATCCACGATATTTACACCCGTTGGATTCAAAAATTCGAACGGGAGCGGTTGGATGCGTTGCACAGTTTCAAAACCAAACTTGAAGGAAAAAAACATGAACAATGAAAAATTTGTGTACGTGACCTACATAGCGATTACGGCGGAAAAGGTCTGGCAAGCGCTAGTGCAAGGCGATTTATCGCGGCAGTGGTGGCAAATTGAATTGGAGTCTGATTGGCAAGTGGGCTCAAGCTGGAAACATATTGGCGATGATGAACAACGTACTGTGAAGCGCATTGGCACTGTAGTGGAATCGATTCCGAATAAGCGACTCGTGTTTACCTGGATCACCCCTGAACACTCTGCCGATAAAACCCGCCACTCAAAAGTGAGCATCGATTTGGAAGAGATTGGCGAAAAAGTGCGCTTGACCGTAACGCATGAAGATTTAACCGCGGAAGGATTAAAAGGAATTTCTTACGGTTGGCCGCTGGTGTTATCCAGTCTTAAATCGTTTTTGGAAACCGGAAAACCCCTGGGTTTTTCAACTCATTAAATCACGGTTTGATTGGAGAAAATCATGAGCAAACCTTATACCGGCGGTTGTGCCTGCGGTGCAATCCGTTATGAAATTGCGGGGGAACCTCTAGTGTGCGTTGACTGCCAGTGTCGCGATTGCTCGCGCGAAAGTGGTACCGGGCATGCATCCCACGTGGTTTTTCTGCGCGCTAATGTAAACCTTTCGGGGCAGGCATCGCTGTGGGATATGACTGCCGACAGTGGCAATATAAAAACCCGCGCCTTTTGTCCCAAATGTGGGTCGCCGGTCTACATTACGTTTGCGGCAAACCCGGCTATTTTAACTGTGCGCGCCGCGAGTCTGGATGAGCCACATCGTTACAGCCCGCAAATGGTCACTTATCACGATAGCGGTTATGCATGGGATCACATTGATTCGGCATTGCCGGTATTTGCGAAAATGCCACCTGCTTAAACGGCAATTTACGCGGATTAGAAAGTGACAACGTGAAGCATCACGACAGTCTACAGTGTTTCAATAAACCTTCCGGCGCTCACCAAGTACAGTGCTGTTTTAATCGGCACTGATTCAACGGCGCCCATCAACTTCTCATAGCGTTGCAACTGCCCCTTGTAGGTTTCCATCTCTTGCGCAACAAAATCTTCCAGGCTTTGTCCGGCTTCGGGCTCGCTGCTTTTGTAATCCACAATCCAGCGCACACTATCGGCGATAAACGTGCGGTCGATTATATGTTCGCGCACATCCTGTTTGTCTTTTTGCATTAGCGATAATTCACAGGCGCTTTGTTCATGGTCGCTATTGAGCAGCCAGCGGCCTTTTTCGCTGGTTAGTATGTTAGTGATTGCGGTGGTGATTTTTTGTAAGGCGCGGTTGAGATTGTCGCCACTCCAGCCGAGTTGTTGCAGTTGGATTTTCCAGAAATTATGTTGCTGCTTGATAAACGTATCGGCGGCGATGCAATCGCGATGGGTGACCAGTTTGTTTTCGACCAGCGCTTGCAAAGCATTGTGAATGACTGTGCCGGTATGGCGGGCGAGGCGGGCACCGGTGGTTTCAACTTCAGGAATATTGAGCGGGTTGTCACTTTCGCTCATGCTAAATTCGTGGCCGCGATAATCTTTGAGCAAGGTGACATCGGTTAGTACAGGCGTTTGCCAATGTGCGGGTAAGCGCAAAATATGTTGTAGCCCCGGTTTGGTATTTTCCGGAGAAGAAATGTTGCGGTTGTTAGCGTTATTGCTGGATACATTAATTGCATTGTCTTTTACAAACGGCCAAATACTGTGCAGTAGCGATACTTTGGCAGGTGCGACTAATACATCTTCTTTGGTATTGATGCAAGCGATTAAATGCAAACGTTTAATCGCACGGGTGCAGCCTACATATAACAGTCGTGTCGATTCAAAGGCTTGTTGTTTATCTGCTTCGCGACGCATAAACGTGTAGAGGCCGTCTTCTTCTTTGCCGGTGGCAGCAAGCGAGCCGAGTAATAATTGTTTCTCGCCGTGATGGTTAATGCGCTCTTGCCAGAGCAATAATTGTTTATCGTCTTTGCGCGCACTGCGGTCAAGGCCGGGAATAATAACCGTATCAAATTCCAAACCTTTGGATTTGTGGATGGTCATCACTTGTAGTTTGGGGTCGGCATCGGCACGCGGTGCGGCAAATAAACGTTCGATAGCATTGTTAAACGCTTGCCAATCGCGAATGCTGCCGCCTTGTTGATGTTTGTCGAGCAGCGCAAAAAAGCTGTTGATATTGTCGCGGTCATTGGCGTCCAGCAAGGTTGCAGGTCCACCTAAAGCAAACCAGATTCCTTCAACCCATTGGCGCAGTGGTTTGCGGTAGCGCTCTTGCAATGCGTGTTTAATAATTGGAACCACTCTTGCGAGAATTGTTTTTCCGCTCTCGCTCACGCCACTGATCTGCTCATGCAATGCAAGTTGTGGCCAAAGCACGGCAAATGCCGTTTCGTTAGCGCGCGGGTTTTGTTCGGCGAGATTTGCCGTGGTTATGCAGTGCAGGTCGCTATTGTCCAAACCACACCAGGGTGCACGCAACACCGATAACCATGCGATGCGATCCGCTGGATTTAACAGTGCGCGGGTGAGCGAGAGTAAATCCATAATCGCCATGCGGCTGGCGAGGCGATCAATTTCAGTTGCCTGATAGTGCAAACCGGCAGCTGTCAGCGCAGGTAAAATGCGTGCGAGGTGATTGCGCGTACGCACCAGAATTGCAACGCTACCATTGGGATTGTCATAGCGCGCTTGTTGTACTAACTCAACGACTTTTTCGGCTTCTTGTTGCTGGGCATTTATGCGCGATGGAACATCGTCATCGTCGCCATCATGATTTTTTTCTGCCGATTTTTCGGTAGAGTAAGTGCACGCATAAAAATTTACCGCATCACCATCAATTGCTGGTTTAAAGGCGACAGACGGGGAATAACTTACCGCACCGCGGCTTATATCATCTTGTGCCGGAAACGCGTTTTGAAAAATACTATTAACCCAATGCACTACACCCGCTTGTGAGCGGAAATTGACACGCAGATCCAGCGCTGTTAAATCGACTGAACCTATGCCTTGTTGGCGGGCATCCAAAAATAAACCCACATTGGCGTTGCGGAAGCCGTAACAGGATTGCATGCCATCGCCCACAATAAATAGCGTGCGACCATCGCCTGCTTGCCAACCGCTGGTGAGTTTTCGCAACAGCTCCAGCTGTGGGCTGGCGGTATCCTGGAATTCATCGACGAGAATATGGCGGATGCGATAATCCAGTTGCAGCGCAAGATCAGTGGGCGAATCTTCATCGCCCAGTGCAAGCAACGCCGCTTGGCTAATAGCGGTGTAATCGGTGGCGCTTTGTTGTTTAAAGACAATGGTTAATTGTGCGACGAGTATCGGCAATATACTGGTCAGGCTGTCGAGCAATTGCCACTGGTGCTCGGCGTAATTGGCTGATGGCAGTGAGCGGAGTTCTTGGAGTA
>NZ_JBRFPI010000208.1:0-8044 GCF_053579595.1 Cellvibrio sp. | reverse complement strand
GAAATTAGTGTTTGCTATTTTTCGGTTTTTCCTCTTTGGTGGTTTGCAGCGGGATATGCTGGCATTTGCAAAGGCTGCACAGGCAAGCGGTCATCAAGTCAGTATTTTTTGCAGTGATTGGCAAGGCGAAAAAATTCCCGGTATTAACGTTGTTGAAATTAAAGGTTCCGGTTTTTTTAATGTTGCCGGTGTGAAATATTTTGTCGGTGCATTCCAGCAGCACTTCGAGCGCAATCAATTTGATTTGTTGGTCGGCTTTAACAAAATGCCAGGGCTTGATGTGTATTTTGCTGGTGATAGCTGTTTTGCGCACAAGGCATATAGTGAGCGCAACTGGTTGTATCGGCTGGCTCCTCGCTCACGGTTATATCTCGCTTATGAAAAAGCAGTATTTGCAGATACAAGCGAAACGCAAATTCTTTCATTGGTTGCTAGCGAACAAAAACAATTTGTGCGTTATTACGCTACCCAGCCCGAGCGTTTCCATGCGCTGCCTCCGGGGATTTCGGCGGAGCATCTCGCCTGCAATAATCCACGCGCTGCGCGCATGGCGTTGTGTCATGAATTAGGTCTGTCGCTCGATACAAAAATTATTTTATGTCTTGGCTCGGGTTATAAAACTAAAGGTGTTGATATCAGTATCAGCGCCTTTGCTGAGTTAACCAAGATCACGGCAGATAAAATCGCGTTGGTGATCGTAGGTAAGGATGACCCCTACACTTATCGCCAACAAGCCGTCCAAGCTGGGATTGAGCAACAGGTTTTTTTTCTAGGGCCGCGCAGCCCTGTTGGTGATTTGTTGCATGCTGCCGATGTGCTGTTACATCCTGCGCGCAAAGAGCTTGCTGGCAATGTAATTTTGGAGGCGATGATTTGCGGTGTTCCCGTGGTGGCATCATCTCATTGCGGTTATGCGCATTATGTTGCTGAGCAACAGATGGGAGAATTGATTCCCGTCCATGCTTCGCCTATTGCAATTGCACAATTGGTCGCCGCAATACTTGCGGTTAACCCAGATGTATGGCGTAAACGCGCTGCGGTATTTACGCAGACCAGTGATGTGTTTTCCCGCCCTGCTGTTGCTGTTGCAGTGCTGGAAAAAATTGCTGATGCGAAAAAAAATCCTGCTGAGTATGCCCTGCAACTGCATGCATCTGCTGAGCCGGTTGTGATCCTGCGCGATGAATTAATCGCTGCATGGAAAGATCAAGACGTGTTTTCCTTAATAGAAAATATGCAGGGAAAAATTGCGCGCGAAATGAAAGATCGCCAAACCCTGCGCTTTGAATTGAATGGCCAGGGTTACTACCGCAAATGGCATCGCGGTGTTGGCTGGCAGGAAATAATTAAAAATTGGTTGCAACTGCGCATGCCGGTGTTAGGTGCTAGCAATGAATGGCTGGCGCTGAATAAATTGCGCGCGTTAGCTGTTCCCAGCTTGGTTCCACTTGCGTATGGCGTGCGCGGTAAAAATCCGGCGCGCCAGCAATCCTTTATCGTGACGCGCGAACTGACGGATGTAATCCAGCTGGATCATTTTTTTGAGCGGCATTCAGTAAGTGTTAAGGCCAAACATCGCATTTTGGCGAGCCTCGCTGTTATTGCCCGTGAGTTTCATGCGGCAGGTATTAATCATCGCGATTTTTATCTCTGTCATTTTATGTTGAAGACGCAATTTGTTGCAGACCAGAATCTGACGCCGGAGCTGTATCTGGTGGACTTGCATCGTGCACAGCTGCGCCCACAAGTGCCTGAACGCTGGCTGGTGAAAGATTTAGGCAGCTTGTTATTTTCGTCATTGAATTTACCTTTTACCCGGCGCGATTATTTGCGTTTTATGCGCGTGTATTTTGCACAAGAGCTGCGCACTGTGTTAGCTGAACAAAAACATCGGTTGGAAAAAATATCAGCACGTGCACGCGCTACCTATAAACGCGAATTTGGGCATGAGCCGCTGTTATCGGATCACTTGTTGCCGGATCAAAGGAATTAATCTTTCTATGAACTTATTAACGCGCGACTGGCGCGAGCAAAAAATATTGAGCTGGGCGTATGGCGGTCTGTGGGTATTTGTCACCGCTTTTTTATGGTCGCCCTCGCGCGATGGAGTGGAGGCGGTTTACGCGCTCGCTTTTTTTATTCCCATGTTATTGTTATTGCCATGGCGCAAACCGGAACTGTATCAGTATGGCGGTTGGTTTAGCGGTTCAGCATTGGCGTATGCAGGTTGGAGTTGTATAACTAGTGTGTGGGGCGGCGATGCAGGATTTTTTATTTTGCAGTGGTTGATTCTTGCTGCATGGCTGCTGGGGGCAGCATGGGTGCTACAAAAAAAATCTCTGGATTGGGATAAATTTCTGTATTGGTTTTTACTAATCGGAGCAGCAACGGCGACAATTTGTATTGCGGTATTTTATTGGGACCATCCACTTGCGGCGCGTCTTGAAGGCATCACGCTTGCGCGAGCGCCTACCTTGGTGGGACAGGTTTATGGTGTGGTGGTGTTGGTGGGCATTTTACTGTCCTGGCGTACATCCTGTTTTAGATGCGCGCTCGGATTATCGCTGGCAACCATTCCCGCGTTGGCGGCGGTGGGTTTGTCCCAAAGTCGCGGGCCTTTATTATCGCTCGCGCTGGTGTTAGTGGTCGGGCTGGTTTGGTTGCGTCCGGGGCGAAAAATTTTATTGACGCAATTGTGCGCTGCATTGCTTGCGCTGGGTACGGCGTTCTATTTTTTTCCATTGGATCAAGCATTGCTCGGGCGCGGCGCGTCATTCCGCGATCAAATTTGGTGGGATGTGATTGCCCAAATGCGTGCGCAACCAAGTTTGTTTCTGCTTGGTGTCGGTATGGACTCATCCACAGATATAGTGACTAGTATTGAGTCATACCATCACGCCCATAATGCATGGCTGGATATTTTATATCGCACGGGTGTCGTTGGCTTGGGTTTGGCCTTGATTCATCTTGTACTGTTATTGTGGTCAGCGCGCCAGCATCGGAACTTGGCGCCACTGGCACTTTGGTTAGTCTACGGCTGTGGTTGTCTCTTTGTTGATTCGCGCAGTTTGTTTTGGGAAATCGATACCAAGTGGTTGCTCTATTGGGTGCCCGCGGCTTTATTGGCTGCGAACCTGGTGCGTGAGAACAATTTGCGTGTGAAACAGCCGCGCATAAAACATTAATCTGATTCTGGATAATTTATGAATCCTGTACAGAAAGAACATCCTGCGGTGGGCGATGCATCGGCCTGGGTCGTTTATAAGCGTCTGCTCACCTATGTAAAACCCTATTGGTTGTTGTTTGTAGTGGGCATTGTTGGTTTTGCGCTGTACGGCTATTCGAACAAATTATTTGTTCACACGTTGGAAAACTTAATCAACGTTATTTCTGAGAATAATCCTGCTGATCGTTATGTGGTGCCCCTGCAGGTGATGGGTATTACGGTGTTGCGCAGTATCGGCGCATTTCTTGGGGCTTATTATTTATCCAAAATTGCGTTCAGTGTGATTCACAATTTGCGCACCCAGGTGTTCAACCATATGACGCAATTGCCGAACGCACATTTTGATAAAAGCAGTTCCGGGCATCTTATCTCAGTTATTACTTACAATATTAACGGTGTTACTTCGGCAGCGACTGATGCGTTAAAAATTTCCCTGCGCGAAGGGTTAACGGTGATATTTTTATTTGCCACGCTGATCCAGATGGATTGGCGCTTGACGATGATTTTCATTGTGATTGCCCCGGTGATTGGTTTTCTGGTTTCTGTGGTGGGCAAGCGTCTGCGCCGTTTGAGCAACAAAGTGCAGAATTCGGTTGGAGATATCACCCAGGTTGCCGGTGAGATGATTAATGGTGTGCGTGTAATGCGCAGCTTTGGCGGTGAAGATTATGAGAAGCAACGTTTCGAAGCAGTGAGCAAAAAGAATTATCAACAGAACATGAAAATTGTGGTGACATCCGCTGCGAATACACCCTTGATTCAACTGATTGTCGCCGCCGCTATGGCAGCGTTGATTTTTATCGCACTGAGTTTTATGGAAATCGCTGATCCGGCAAAATTTGTCGCCTATATGACTGCTGCGGGAATGATGCTGCCATCCATGCGTCGTTTGGGTGAGGTGGCACCGGCGATATTAAAAGGCGTCGCTGCAGCCGACAGCGTGTTTACCCTGCTAGATACACCGGCCGAAGAAGATCACGGTACCCATAAAATCGATCGCGTTAAGGGCGAAGTTGAATTAAAAAATGTAACGTTTTGTTATGCCAATCAGCCTGCACCTGCATTAAATAAAATTAATTTAACGGTGAAAGCCGGTGAGGTTATTGCACTCGTCGGACGCTCGGGAAGCGGTAAATCCACGCTTGTGGGCTTGCTTAGCCGTTTTCACGACGTAACCTCAGGCGACATATTAATCGACGGTGTTCCGGTGGGCGATTACACGCTCGCCAGTTTGCGCGAGCAGATAGCTCTGGTGAACCAGCAGGTGACCTTGTTTAACGATACGGTTGCGGGCAATATTGCCTACGGTAGTTTGCAGTCGCGTTCGTTGGACGAGATTCGACGCGCTGCCGCTGCCGCATACGCTACGGAATTTATCGAACAATTGCCTGACGGGTTTAATACGATAATTGGCGAATCGGGGGCGCGTTTATCGGGGGGGCAGCGCCAGCGTTTAGCCATCGCCCGTGCACTGTTAAAGGATGCACCGATCTTAATTCTCGATGAGGCAACTTCGGCGCTGGACAATGAGTCTGAACATTATATCCAGGCGGCGCTCAGCACTATGATGAAGGGCCGCACTACCTTTGTGGTCGCGCATCGTTTGTCTACAATTGAGCAGGCAGACCGGATTATTGTGCTCGATCATGGTGAAATACTTGAGCAGGGCACCCATGCGCAGTTGCTGGATAAAAATGGCCACTACGCCAGGCTCCACGCCAAGCATTTTAATGATGATGAGATCCCGCCGAAACAACCGGAGATCTAATATGCGAGTAACGGCAGTAATTGATTATGTTGGGGATGTGGTGTTAATGGATTACAACTATCGGAGTTACTTATGCATCTGACTATGCCTTACTTTGAGCGTGCGCACATACTGGTTGTTGGCGACCTTATGCTGGATCGCTACTGGCATGGCACGAGTTCGCGCATATCGCCCGAAGCGCCGGTTCCAGTGGTCAAGGTCAACCAAACGGAAGATCGCCCCGGCGGTGCGGGCAACGTGGCTCTGAACATGGCGGCCTTGGGCTGCGGTGTTTCGCTGATCGGGATTGTCGGTGATGATGAGGCGGGGCAGATCCTGTACAGCCGTCTGCGTGCCGCCAAGATCCATACGAATTTTCAGATTTCCACAACTAAACCAACTATCACCAAACTGCGGGTGGTCAGCCGTCACCAACAATTGCTGCGCATGGATTTTGAAGAAAAATTCGATGCCACTGACAGTTCCGAATTTGCGAGTAAGGTAAAAAGCCTGATCAGTCGCACGGATGCTTTGGTGCTATCTGACTATGCCAAAGGCAGTTTGCTTGATTGCCAATCCCTGATCCGTATGGCGCGCGATGCTGGCGTACCGGTATTGGTTGATCCCAAGGGCAATGATTTTTCCCGCTACCGCGGCGCTACTATGCTGACACCCAACTTCCTTGAGTTTGAGACGGTAGTCGGTAAGTGCATCAGCGAACAGGATATGGTTGACAAAGGCGAAGCACTGATGCAGGAATTGGATCTGCAGGCACTATTGGTCACCCGCGGTGAGCAGGGCATGACGCTACTTCGCCATCACCAAACAGAGCTGCATTTGCCCGCGCGCGCGCGCGAGGTGTTTGATGTGACTGGTGCGGGCGATACGGTTATTGCCTCTCTGGCTGCTGGTATAGCCTCTGGTCAAACCTTGCCAGAGGCCACCGCACTGGCCAATTTGGCGGCGGGCATAGTGGTGGGCAAAAAGGGTACCGCAACGGTGAGTGCGCCTGAGCTGCGCCGCGCCATTATTGCCGAGCAGGGTGCCGAGCGCGGTGTGGTGACTGAAGAGCAGTTGCTGATGGCATTGGAAGATGCCCGCGCCAGTGGTGAGCGCATAGTATTTACCAACGGCTGTTTTGACATTATCCATGCCGGGCATGTGGGGTATCTCGAAGAGGCGCGCAAGCAGGGGGATCGGCTGGTTTTGGCGGTTAACTCCGACGCTTCCATCCGTCGCCTGAAAGGTTCTGGCCGTCCCATCAACCCACTCGACCGCCGTATGGCTGTGCTTGCCGGGCTTGAAGCGGTGGATTGGGTGGTGCCTTTTGATGAAGATACTCCTGAACGTTTGCTCCGTCGGGTCAAACCGGATGTGCTGGTAAAAGGCGGCGATTACAGCGAGGATCAAGTGATCGGTAACCAAATCGTCAAGGCTTACAACGGCTCGGTTAAAGTGCTTAGCTTTTACGATAACTGTTCAACCACTTCGATTGTGAACAAGATTTTGCGCCAATAACCTGCATGTATAGCTATAAAAAAGCCCCGCCAACAAATCATTTGGTGGGGCTTTTTTATGCGCGCCCTTTGGTTGGGCGTGAGCCTGCTTTAGGCTGCTAACTCCAGGATTTCACGCGAGGCTTCCGGAGTAATCACTCCATGCTCACCCAGCGCCAGCAACTCATGTTTAACCAACATATCCACCAGCTTTGGAATGGAATCGCGACCGACACCGTATCCGCTCAGGGTTGTCGGGGTGCCCATCTGCTCAAAGAAGTTTTTGGTTGCGGCTATGGCCGCATCGATCAGTGCGTCTTCATCGGCATGGTTAAGGTTCCATACGCGGCGGCCGTATTGGAGCAGCTTCGCACGTTTTTTATCGCGCTGGTGTTGCATCACCGCCGGTAAAACGACCGCGAGGGTTTGTGCGTGATCCAAGCCATGCATGGCGGTAAGTTCGTGGCCGATCATATGGGTCGCCCAGTCTTGCGGAACGCCAACACCGATTAAACCGTTCAACGCCATAGTCGCCGCCCACATCACATTGGCGCGCACCGCGTAGTTGGTTGGTTCTTTGAGTGAGCGGGGGCCTTCTTCGATCAATGTCATTAACAGGCCTTCGGCAAAACGGTCCTGGACTTTGGCGTCGACTGGATAAGTCAGGTATTGCTCCATGATATGCACAAAGGCATCGACTGCGCCGTTAGCAATCTGGCGTGGCGGAAGGCTGTAGGTCGTGGTGGGGTCGAGAATCGCAAACTGGGGGTAAACCAACGGGCTGCCAAAGGATAGTTTTTCCTGGGTGGCAGCTTTGGTAATGACCGAATTGCCATTGCTCTCCGTGCCTGTCGCAGGCAGGGTCAGTACGCAGCCGATTGGTAAGGCGCTGAAGAAGGGCTGGTGTTTGGCCATAATATCCCATGGTTCGCCCTCAAAATTAACCGCTGCGGCGATCAGTTTGGTGCCATCAATTACGCTGCCGCCTCCGACTGGCAACAGGAAATCAATTTTCTCTTTTTTGACCAGATCCACCGCCTTCATCAGGGTTTCATAGTGGGGATTGGGTTCTATGCCACTGAACTCGAACCAGGTTTTGCCTTCCAGCGCTTTAACAACCTGCTCGTAGACGCCATTCTTTTTGATCGATCCACCACCGTAAGTGACCAAAATGCGGGCGCCTGCGGGGACAAGGTTGGCGATTTCTTTGATTTGCCCCTCACCAAACACAATCTTGGTGGGGTTGGAAAAGGTGAAATTTTGCATGAGCTATTCTCCGTGGGTGAGCTAGTGTACTAGTGGCCGGTGACTCTACTGGTCCGCGTCATTGAACTCGATCAGGTTTACGCAAATTTACGGCTAGGAGAGGAAAATGTCGCCTGCGTCGATACTGAAATTAATGGGGGCAAGTGAGCGCCCGCTGCAGGGGCCGGCGACACATTTGCCCGTTTTAATCACAAACAGAGCACCATGGTTGGCGCACTGGATCATGCTGCCACTGCTGTCGAGAAACTGATCTTCCACCCATTCGAGCGGAATACCGATGTGCGGACAGCTGTTTTGGTAGAGGTAAAC
>NZ_JBRFPI010000207.1:0-8070 GCF_053579595.1 Cellvibrio sp. | reverse complement strand
TTGAAGAAGTTGCTTACGTTCCGCTCGAAGAAATGTTGGCAATTGATGGCTTTGATGAAGATGTTGCTGAAGAATTGCGTGCACGTGCGAAAGATGCACTCTTGACGCAAGCATTGGCAACGGAAGAGCGTATCGAAGGTGTTGCGCCTGCAGAAGATTTGTTAAATATGGAAGGTATGGATGATACGTTGGCTGCAAATCTTGCGCGTCGCGGCATTGTCACCATGGAAGATTTGGCCGAGCAATCGATTGATGAATTGTTGGAAATTGAAGGTGTTGATGCGACTCGTGCCGCCGCACTGATTATGAAAGCGCGCGAGCCCTGGTTTGCCTGAGTGTGAGCCACTCTAGTGAGCGAAACCCTGTAGGCAACGAACAATCCCTGAGGAAAAACAATGGCAGAAGTAACCGTTAACGAACTCGCCAAATCAATAGGCGCACCAGTCGAGCGTTTGCTAAAGCAAATGAACGAGGCTGGTCTGCAGCACAAAAGCGCCGAGGCGAAAGTTTCTGACGATGAGAAACAGCGCTTGCTCAATTTCTTAAAGAGCAGTCATGGCGAAGCCGCGCTGGAACCTAAAAAAATCACTTTGCAACGCAAAACTACCACCACCATTAAAACCGGTACGGGTAATGCACGTAAAACGGTAAATGTTGAAGTGCGTAAAAAGCGCACCTACGTGAAGCGTGAGGACGAAGTGGGCGAATCCGCCGTTGCAGAGCATGAACCAGATTTCGAGCAGGAAATTGAAGTGACACCTGAGCCGGTAGTCGCTGAGGTAGTGCTTGCGCCTGAACCTGTTGTAGCCGCAGTGCCGCAAGTTGAAGTGGCAGTGGATGAGGTTGTTGCTGCAGATGTACCAGCTGCTGAAGCCCACTCCCACCGCATCTCCTTTACCGATGGTATTGAAGAGAAGCGCCGTGCGGCAATTGAGCGCCGTCAAGCTGAAGAGGCTGCACGGTTAGCTGAAGTGAAAGCGCGCGATGATGCCAAGCGTGCCGCTGAAGAAGCGCGCCGCAATCCGGTACGCACGGAAAAACCAGCAGAGAAACCCGCTGCCCAAGCGCCGGCGAAAACGGCTCGTCCTGATGCACGCGGTCCTGCCAAAGGTAAGCCTGCGGTGGCAGTTATTGCTCCGCCAGCGGATAAAGAAGATACCAAGCATGGTGGCCACGGCCACAAGAAAAACCATAAGCGCGATGACGACGATACAGAAGATTCTGATCGCAACAAGCGCGGTGCAGGCAAGGCGGTTAAGAAAGGTGCACCGTCCAAAAAGAATCCAAAAATTGAATTGCTGGATTTTGTTGCTGAAGATGGTGAAGACAGTGATGTATTAGCTCGTCGCAGTCATTTGCGTGCGAGTCACAAAAAACACAACAAGCATGCGTTTAAAAAGCCAACCACCAAAATCGTCCATGAAGTGAATGTACCCGAGACGATTGCCGTATCAGAACTGGCGCAGCGCCTCACGGTTAAAGTAGGTGAAGTGATCAAGCGCTTGATGAAGATGGGCGTGATGGCATCGATGAACGAATCTATCGATCAGGATACTGCGGTGTTGCTGGTTGAAGAGATGGGCCATCAGGCAGTGCTCGTTAGCGAAAACGATATCGAACATGCACTGGAACGATCGCTGGAAACCGAAGGTGATCTGGTACAGCGCGCGCCGGTTGTGACTGTTATGGGTCACGTTGACCATGGTAAGACCTCACTGCTTGATTACATCCGCGAAGCCAAAGTGGCAGCGGGTGAAGCCGGTGGTATTACCCAGCATATCGGTGCTTATCGTGTATCGACTTCACGTGGTGAAATCACTTTCCTTGATACCCCTGGCCACGCCGCGTTTACCGCTATGCGTGCCCGTGGTGCCAAGGCGACTGACGTGGTGATTCTGGTAGTAGCAGCGGACGATGGCGTAATGCCACAAACGGAAGAAGCAATTCTTCACGCCCGCGCTGCCGGTGTGCCTATCGTTGTTGCCATCAACAAGTGTGATAAGCCATCTGCTGATCCGGATCGTGTAACCAATGAATTGGTAGTTAAGGGTGTTATCCCTGAAAACTACGGTGGCGATACCCAGTTTATTCAGGTATCCGCCCATACTGGTCAAGGCATTGATGAGCTGCTCGAAGCTATCTCGCTGCAAGCCGAAGTCCTGGAGTTGCATGCTGTACCAAGTGCAGCGGCCAAAGGTGTAGTGATTGAAGCGCGTGTCGATAAAGGCCGCGGTACTGTTGCTACCATCCTTGTGCAACAAGGTACTTTGAAGCAGGGCGATTTGATCCTTGCCGGTCAAAGCTACGGTCGTGTACGTGCGATGAGCAACGAGCGCGGTCAACAAGTGACTGAAGCTGGTCCATCTACCCCGGTTGAAATTCTGGGTCTGGATACCGCCCCAAGCGCCGGTGACGATTTTGTGGTGCTGACTGACGAGCGTAAAGCCCGTGAAGTTGCCCAGTTCCGTGCCGAGAAAGAGCGTAAAGAGAAGCTTGCGCGCTTCCAAGCCTCCAAGCTGGAGAACATGTTCTCCAACATGGAAGCGGGCCAGAAGAAAAATCTTACTGTGGTGGTTAAGGCCGATGTGGGCGGTTCAGTTGAAGCGATTATGGCGTCACTCAATGACATCGGTAACGATGAAGTGCAAGTGAATATTATCTCTTCCGGTATCGGCGGTATTACTGAAAATGATGTGAATCTGGCAATTACCTCCGGTGCCATCATTGTCGGCTTTAACGTGCGTGCCGACAGCACTACCCGCCGTATGGCGGAGTCTGAAGGTGTTGATATTCGCTACTACAGCATCATTTATCAATTGCTGGACGAAGTGAAAGCAGCGCTCAGCGGTATGCTTGATCCAGAGCGTGTTGAGACGATTGTTGGTATCGCCAACGTACGTGAAGTGTTCAATTCACCGAAGTTCGGCCAGGTTGCTGGTTGTATGGTGATTGAAGGTACCGTATCGCGTAACAAGCCGATCCGTGTACTGCGCGACAACGTGGTGATCTTCACCGGTGAACTCGAATCCCTGCGTCGTTTCAAAGATGACGTGAGCGAAGTCCGCAACGGTTTCGAGTGTGGTATCGGCGTGAAGAACTACGACGTTAAAGTCGGCGATCAGATCGAAGTCTACGAAGTGAAAGAGGTAGCGCGCCAGCTCTAAGCCGGTCGCAACACCTGCGCCCCACCCCTGTCATGGGGGTGGGGCTTTGTTATTTTTGTCTGCCCGGTTCGGGGCAAACCAGAGGTTAGTGGCGCATGCCAAGAGAATTTACCCGTTCAGACCGCGTCTCCGATGCCATCCAGCGTTTGCTGGGGCAGGTGATCCCCAATGAAATCCGCGATCCGCGCATTGGCCTAGTCAACATCAATGAAGTTACCGTCACCCGCGATATGGCTTACGCCAAAGTCTATGTGACTTTTGTTGGCGTTGACGATGAAAAAGACAGTATTGCTGCCGCCTCGATCCTGAATAAGGCGAGCGGTTTCCTGCGTACTTTTTTAGCGAAAGAATTGAGCATGCGCACTGTGCCCAAGCTGCAATTTATCTACGACAAAACCTCGGTTAAAGGCCAGCATCTATCGACTTTGATTGAGCGTGCATTAAAAGAAGACAGTCTGCATCAGCACGACGATGAACCTTCTCCCGAAGATGATTCCAAGGGCGAGCAGCACTGATGGCGCGTAGAAAAGGCCGTCCTGTTGACGGTGTATTGTTGTTGCACAAACCCGCCGGTATGACTTCCAATCACGCGCTGCAACGCGCCAAGCGATTGTTTTTTGTGGAAAAAGCTGGCCATACCGGTGCGCTTGATCCTTTGGCAACCGGCGTACTGCCACTGTGCTTTGGCGAAGCGACCAAATTCTCGCAATTTTTGCTCGATGCCGATAAAGGCTACCGCACTTGTATTCGTTTGGGTGCTACTACCGATACCTGCGATGCCGATGGTGAGATCCTCGAGCAAAAATCCACTGCCGGTATTACCCTTGCGCAAGTCGAAGCGGCGCTCAAGCCATTGATTGGCGATATCTTGCAAGTCCCGCCCATGTATTCTGCGTTGAAACTCAACGGCCAGCCGCTGTACAAGATGGCGCGTCAAGGCGTTGAAGTGGAGCGCGCACCGCGTCCGGTGACGATTCACAGTATCAATATTCTCGCCTTTCGCGCGGGCGATGAGGCCGAAGTGGAGCTGGATATTCGCTGCACTAAAGGCACCTATATCCGTTCGATTGCGGTGGATCTTGGTGTGGCTTTGGGCTGTGGTGGTCATGTCAAAACCCTGCATCGCTCTCATGCCGGTCTGTTTAACGAGAGCCAGTGCATTACGCTTGAGGAACTGCAGGCGCGTTTTGATGAGCGGCAGGCAGCGGCAGGTGACGAAGCGGGCTATGCTGCATTGGATTCCTACCTGCTCAGTGCCGATGCGCCAGTTGCCAGCCTGCCAGCCGTAGACTTGCCTGCCAATAGCGCCCATTACTTCCGTTTGGGCAACCCGGTGATGGTGTCCAAGGTCTATCGATTTGGCGAGCAAGGTGCTATTGTGCGCGTCTTTTGTGCAGAAACCGAACAATCGCCCCGCGGGTTTCTCGGTTTGGGCAGTATCACCGATGAAGGTGGCGTAGCCCCTAAACGAATTTTGGCGAATCGCTCCTCTAACGAACAGTAAGAGGCGAGCAATAAGCCGCAAGAATTTACCCGTAAGCTATGCTTGCCCGGGTAAAAAGCCGCGGATGACATCCATTGTTCTTCAGGAACTGGATAATCACCGCAACAACCCACCTGTAAATATGCACGGGCGGGCTGTAATTGAATCGCATATTAATTGAGGAAAACATCATGGCACTGAGTGCTTCTGAAAAAGCTGCAATCGTAAACGAATACAAACAAGCAGAAGGCGACACTGGCTCGCCCGAAGTCCAAGTAGCGTTGTTGACTGTTAACATCAACAAACTGCAAGGCCACTTCGCTGACCACAAGGCAGATCACCATTCACGTCGCGGCCTGATCCGTATGGTAAACGCGCGTCGTAAATTGTTGGACTACCTGAAAGGTAAAGACTCTTCTCGTTACGTTGCTCTGATTCAAAAATTAGGTCTGCGCCGTTAAGTTTGTCCAGTGCCCGCTCTGCGGGCACTTTTATTTTGTAATGCTGTTGTTTGAATCTAACAAGCAATTATGGAATTGCGCTGATGAGAGTAAAAATTAGCGCCCGGGCAGGATGCACAGTTCGTACTGATTTTTTATTGATATGAATGAAAAGAGCAAACTTAAATAGACGCGTAACAATTAACGCAATTGATTTTTAGTGAATATAAAGGATAAAAGAGTGAATCCGATTATTAAGAAGTTTCAATACGGCAATCAAACCGTAACCCTCGAAACTGGCCGCATTGCCCGTCAGGCAACCGGTGCAGTACTGGTAACTATGGGTGAAGTATCTGTGCTCTGTACTGTTGTAGGTGCCAAGCAGGCATCACCAGGCCAGGATTTCTTCCCACTGTCTGTGCACTACCAAGAAAAAAGTTATGCCGCTGGCCGTATCCCCGGTGGTTATTTGAAGCGTGAAGGCCGTCCTTCAGAAAAAGAAACCCTGACTTCGCGTTTGATCGATCGTCCAATTCGTCCGCTGTTCCCTGAAGGTTTCCTCAACGAAGTACAAGTGGTTTGTACTGTTGTATCTACCGACAAACAATACGATCCCGATATCGTTGCCATGATTGGCACGTCTGCAGCGTTGGCTGTTTCAGGTATTCCTTTCAATGGTCCTATCGGTGGCGCTCGTGTTGCCTACACCCAGGAAGAAGGTTACATCCTCAACCCAAGCTTCAAACAACTCGAAACCTCCGAGTTGGACATGGTCGTTGCCGGTACTAAAGATGCCGTGTTGATGGTGGAATCTGAAGCGAAAGAATTGCCTGAAGACATTATGCTCGGCGCAGTACTTTATGCTCACCAGGAACTGCAAGCAGTTGTACAAGCCTGTGCCGAATTGGCACGCGATGCTGGCAAGCCGCGTTGGGATTGGCAACCAGTTGCTGCAAAAACCGCGCTGACTGATGCATTGGTAAAAAACTTTGGCGAATCAATCGGCATGGCTTACCGCATCACCGATAAAGCAAAACGCTACGACCGTCTGGGCGAGTTGCGCAATCAAGCGGTTGCTGAATTGGCGACTGAAGCTACCGGTTTCTCTAGCGATGAAGTGAAAGCCGAATTCGGCATGGTTGAATACCGTTTGGTGCGTTCGCGCATCGTAGCGGGCGAGCCCCGTATCGATGGCCGCGACAATAAAACCGTTCGTCCAATTCAAGTGGAAGTTGGCGTATTGGGCAAAGCGCACGGCTCTGCATTGTTCACCCGTGGTGAGACTCAAGCGCTCGTAGTAGCGACTCTGGGTAACGCGCGCGATGCACAAATTATCGATTTCCTCGAAGGTTCCAAAAAAGACGCATTCATGCTGCACTACAACTTCCCACCTTTCTCGGTAGGTGAGTGTGGTCGTATGGGTGCCACTGGTCGTCGCGAAATCGGCCACGGCCGTCTGGCGCGTCGCGGTGTTACTGCAGTTCTGCCAAAAGAATCTGATTTCCCGTACACCCTGCGTGTAGTGAGTGAAATTACTGAATCTAATGGTTCAAGTTCAATGGCTTCTGTGTGCGGTGCGAGCCTGGCGTTGATGGATGCCGGTGTTCCACTCAAATCACCTGTTGCAGGTATCGCAATGGGCTTGGTAAAAGAAGCTAACGGCTTTGCGGTATTGACAGACATCCTCGGCGACGAAGATCACCTCGGCGATATGGACTTTAAGGTAGCCGGTACCACCAGCGGTGTAACTGCACTGCAAATGGATATCAAAATCGAAGGTATCACCGAAGAGATTATGGAAATCGCACTGGAGCAAGCTCTGGCCGCGCGTTTACACATTCTCGCCGAGATGAACAAAGTGCTCGCCAAATCACGTTCAGTGGTTAGCGAAAACGCACCGCGTTTTGAAACCATCAAAATTCATCCGGACAAGATCCGCGACATCATCGGTAAAGGCGGCGCGACTATTCGTGCAATCACCGAAGAGACTCAATCTTCAATCGATATTGATGATGACGGCACCGTTAAAATTTACGCCGACAACAACGACGCACTGCAAGCAGCGATCCTGCGCGTGATGGGCATTGTTGCTGAAGCGGAAATCGGTGCAATCTACGAAGGCACTGTAGTGCGCATCGTAGACTTCGGCGCATTCGTCAACTTCCTGCCGGGCAAAGACGGTTTGGTTCACATCTCTCAAATCGCCGACGAGCGCGTAAACAGCGTGAGCGATTATTTGAAAGAAGGCCAAGTTGTAAAAGTAAAATGCCTCGACGTAGACCAACGCGGCCGCATCAAACTCTCAATCAAAGAAGCTTTGGCTGAAGAGTCAGGTGCAGCACCAGCGGAAGTAACTGAAGAGTAATTTTTCTCTGCGCTGAACTAAAAAACGCTCGCCTCGAAAGAGGCGGGCGTTTTTGTTTGCGTGGTTTGCATTGGTGGGGTTATTGGGGTTATTATCTGTAGGCTTGACTAGGGATATGGACTTAGAAAATTAAGATAGGAACCTGGAATTGACGAGCGCAGAACTGATCAAGCTGATTGAAATCGAAGGCTGGTATTTGGCGAGAACCAAAGGCAGCCACCATCACTTCAAGCACCCCGAAAGGGCCGGGACGATTACTGTTCCCCACCCCAAAAAAGCATTGGGAATCGGCTTGGTAAGGGAAATAAAAAAACAAGCAGGGCTCTTGTGAAAATGATTTATTCGCAAAAGATCAAAAATAGTTCCTCAGTATTTATCCGGTAAAAATAGGTATTACATATGTTGTATCCAATAGTGATTGAGCCCGGATATGAAAACCGCGCATTTGGCGTTGTAGTGCCCGATATTCCAGGATGCTTTTCCGCAGGGGACACCTTTGAAGAAGCGGTAATGAATGCACGCGAGGCGATCGAAGG
This sequence comes from Cellvibrio sp., assembly GCF_053579595.1. Classification (NCBI taxonomy): domain Bacteria; kingdom Pseudomonadati; phylum Pseudomonadota; class Gammaproteobacteria; order Cellvibrionales; family Cellvibrionaceae; genus Cellvibrio; species Cellvibrio sp. Next base: position 82 of record NZ_JBRFPI010000207.1, on the reverse strand, counting down.
GCATTTGGAAATTCTCTGCGAAGATGGCTTGGATATTCCGCAGGCAAGTGATGTGCAATCACATTTAAATAATCAAGATTAC
>NZ_JBRFPI010000206.1:0-8094 GCF_053579595.1 Cellvibrio sp. | reverse complement strand
CCCACATTCTGCTCAATCCAATCCACCAAATTACGCACCTGCTCTGCAACCTCAATTCCCAGCGGCGTGAGGCTGTACTCAACATGCGGTGGCACGACGGGGAGTGAATGGCGCGCGACAAACCCATCACCCTCGAGCGTCTGTAACGTCTGCGCCAGCATGCGCTCGCTCACACCGTTAATTTTACGACGCAACTCGCTGAAGCGATGGGTGCCCGCAAGAAGCGCGACCAAGACCAACACCCCCCAACGGCTGGTGATGTGATTGAGAATAAGACGCGATGGGCACTGGTCAGCAAACACATTGCCCGCTGCCAACGCCTCGGTGATAGATGCGTAGCTGGCGGACTGAGGATCAGTGTTAGCGCTTGGGATCGGACTGTTTTTTTTCATACTTACCTTTTTGTGCGTACTTACTAAAAGTTAGCTTGATTGCTATTCTGCTCCTGAACTTGCGCGCAAGCAACCTTTTCGCGTGGCAATAGCCACTCTTTCACAACAGCTAATTGAGGTTTTTATGATCGCCATTACCGGAGCTACTGGCCAATTGGGCCGTCTTGTTATCGAACAACTGCTACAAAATATTCCCGCCAACCAACTGATCGCGCTGGTGCGCAACCCCGCTAAAGCGAGCGATTTGCAAGCGCGCGGACTGCAGGTTCGCGCCGCAGATTACACCCAACCCGCCGCTCTCGAAGCCGCGTTACAGGGTGTAGAAAAATTACTGCTGATCAGCAGCAGTGAGGTAGGCCAACGCCTGGAGCAACATCGCAACGTGGTGGCAGCCGCAAAAAAATCCGGCGTGAGACTACTCGCTTACACCAGTATTTTGAACGCGCAAGATTCACCAATGGACCTCGCGCACGAACACCGCGAGACCGAACAATTGATCAAAGCGTCGGGTATTCCTTTTGTATTGTTGCGTAATGGTTGGTACACAGAAAATTACACCGCAGGCATCCCCACCGCACTGCAATTTAATGTGCTGCTCGGCAGCGCGGGCGATGGAAAAATTTCACTCGCGGCTCGTGCCGACTATGCAGCTGCCGCCGCAAAAGTGTTGGTGCGCGATGATCAAGCAGGAAAGATTTACGAACTCGCAGGGGATGCGGCATACACACTGGCAGACTTTGCCGCCGAGTTATCGCGCCAAACCGGGAAACAAATCCCCTACAACAATTTACCGGAAGCGGAATATCGCGGAATTTTACAAAACGCAGGTCTACCTGATTGGCTCGCGTCTCTGCTCGCTTCATCCGATGCCAGTGCTGCGCAGGGTGCACTGTTTGATGAAAGCCACCAATTGAGCCGGCTGATCGGCCGCGCCACTACACCTTTGGCAGACACCATCAGGACTGCATTAGCAGAGGGAGCAACTGCAGCCGCGCATTAAATTTCGCCCTGTGGAATAAAAATGTTGCGGGGATTTAGCAGCGCAGCCTTGCTCATGTTGCACATAACATCAATGAGCAAGGCCGCGAAAACGATAGGGAAAATTAGCGACAACTTTTCCCAGTCAACTCTGGTATTTCATGAGAGCTGTTGCGCGGTTTAATCCCGTACAGCGTAACTCGCACACGCTGACCGGGATTTATGCTCGCATTATTTGCTTGATTAACCGCTGTGTAGGGATTGCGGCCCGACACATTAGCGCCACTGGCGTATGTCAGGTAAGCACCGTTGCTGTACTGCCAATTCAATGACCAACCATTAATCACTTGATTGGTAGGGTTGGTGATATCAATCACCGCCGTAAAACTGCGCGAGCCTTGATTCACCACGCGATAATCACACTGCGCCAACGCCGATACTACACCTGTGCTTGATGCAGCCCGACTGGATGCTGAGCTTCTGATTAGACTACTGGCTACAGACGAGCGGCTTGAAGTTGTCGCAGTAGAAGAGCGAATACTGGAACTAATACTGATTGCTTGCGATGAACGACTCGATGACACAGTGTTAGCTGGCGTTGAACTCGCGCGACTTGATGAGACAACAACCAACGACGATTGACTCGACGAGGATGCAATCGCCGATCTGAATGCAGCGATTTCATTTTTCACATTATTTAACGCTTGCGCCGCGTGAGCTTCGTCGGGTTGTCCGACAGGAACGCCGCATGGCACTCCCAAACAATTCACATCAGGGTTAGAAAATTTCGCTACGCGACCACTCGCTTTATTCACATAAAGCCAGGAGTAAGTCATCACCGTACCAAACAAACCATCCACCCCGTGACCCAACGCGTAGGAATAGCGTGCACCGCCGGTGTCACCTTGTTTGCGTGAATGATTGAGCCCCATGTTGTGCCCCAGCTCATGCGCCAGCACCAGCGGGCCGCAATCCGGCCCAACCACATTCCATGCCCAGGGCGCGCTCACAGCCATATAGCCTATGCCGCACTCACCGGTCTGGTGCAACTGGGTAACAAAATCCGCGCCGTACTGATTACGCAAATTTACGGCGGTCGTGTCTACACGCAAACTGGTCAACACTGCATCCATACTTGCACCGGCCTGCTCATGCGGAACTGCGCCGACCAAGCGCAATTGAATATCGATGTTACTGTCTTTATAAACGTTATTCGTTTGTGCAACCCAGTTTTGCATTGCGGTTTCAACCTGTTGATTAAAATAATTCGCGCTGTGTGTGTCGTACAACACCAATAAATCAACAGTAGCCGCAAAAGACGAATTCATGCCCGACAACGGCAAGGCCAACAACATTAATTTTTTTAGCAAATTCAGTTTCATAGACATTACCTTTATCGGTTATTCGTCGGTGGGCAATAAAATATCTGTGGAATGAGGATCTTGTTTGAAGAGGGTTTCGCTGGATGCAATCCAGCCCTGGGTATCGTTTGCCTGCATCACAATGTGCCCCTGGGGCGTATCAATACCAGCGAGACTTAAACCGGGGCCTTGGGTGATAGTGACCCGCATAACGTCATCGCTTCCTACCAGATGGCCATGCAATGTGAAGCCGCCATTCGCCAATGGCTCCCGCGAGTCCACCTGCATTTGCAAATGCATCCCTAATTTTTCCAGCGGTAATTCGAGCGTGTCACCTGGCAGCAATACTTGAAAACGCTCGGGATTTAATTCAATAAATGCGCGACCATCGTTTCGCTGTTCATCGGTAATTGGCAAGCTGTCGGGGATATCAGCTGAACTTTCCCAAGCATGTGATTGTGCTAATAAATCCAGCACCTCAGCGGAAGAAAATTCACGGTAAGGATAGAGCTGATTTAATTCGGCGATACGCTGTTCAAGGTTTGGAAACTGCGGATTATCCGAAACCGCTTGATAGCGCTCGTTGTCATTATTCTGCACTGTCACTGGTTTCTCTTGTGCATCAGCCACCACTGCTGCTGTCTTCGGCGCACGTGAAATTTTTCCACTAGCACCAACACCATCGCCAGACATTTGCTGTCCGGCATTTGGCAGCACTGCAAAATAAACAGCCAGCAAAACACCCGCCGTGAATACGGCCAACAATAATTTATTCATTATTAATCCCGCCTTTTCGATCAAAACACCAGGCAATAAAATGCAGCATCGAAGACATCAACAGGTAGCTGATAACGTCGGGCACCATTTCAATCAGGCGAATTTTAGGGGGAGAGAAAAACAAAAGAGCAACGAAATTCACATCTCGCTTAATAAATCAGATTAATTGATTGAAATGCCAAGCAGCACAAAGTGCGACTGAAGACTGGTTCGCTAATAAGAATTAATAGATAAAACAGATTTGTGATGAATGCATCATATGGAATGTGACGCTACCGAACTGAGCTAAAAATAAGCATCCGGCCAAGCGCACTAGCGGCGCACGTAAAAAGCCTGAAACTGCCCAATCAGTTCTGAGCTAACACAATTAATTCCATAGCTCAGGATTAGCTTTAATATAATTCGTTAATATCTCAGCTGACTTTTTATGGTCTGACTCTGATGGGTGCCAGTGACATGCGGCAAGTTCTACCGGTTTTATGGTGACCAAGCCGATATCGCCAATACCTTTTTGTTTCAGTTCTTTAATCACACGTGTAACTTGGCTCCCCAATTCGTCACCAACCACAGCATAGGAAAGCAAGATAAAGTGGGCTTTAGGATGTTTTGTTCGCAAACTTAAAATGAAATCTTTGTAGTTTTTCACATAATCATCATGCAATGCTTCGCGTGTTTTCCATTTTTCATCAGGATTTAACGGCGTGGCAAAATCATTACCTCCCAAACCAATCACAATAATATTGGGCGACCAATTACTTTGGTAGAGCGCGCCTTTGTCATTCAGAGCGTAAGGATAAAGGGAGAGAAAGGTATTCTCCGCAAACGCACCGTTATAGTTACGAACAACACCAAAACCGGATAATGCATTTATTTGATAGTCCGCATTGAACGCTTTTGCAGTTAGTGCAGCATAGGTTATTTGTGTATCAGTGAAAGAAAAAACCTCTTCCTCTCTGCACTCACGTTTGGGCGATCTAATGCCATAACCAACAACTGCTGAATCGCCAATAAATTCAATGTTGCGTTTTGGCTTTTCCGGTGTAATTGCCTGGCTATTTACTGGAACAAAAAAACCTTCAAAAGTGCCAGTACCAAACTGTGTTTCGGTGCGCTTTTCAAGGCGAATATGGTGCTTGCCTTGAGTTAAGTTGTTAATGGAATAAGTTGTCTTACCTGGCCTTGTCAGCACTATAGGCGCCTGCCCATCAACAATAATATTGAATATGTTATTGCTGTCATTTAGTTTTAACTCGACCTCCGTGCCTATAAAAGCCGCTTCAAAATAAATGCCGGGCCATGAATAAGTGTATGTGGATTTATTATCCAATTCACCAATGACAACTCTGCCACTGTAGTGAATTGGCAATGGCTTCTTATCTTCACTGTTGAGTGAAAATGCAGACACTGAAAAAAGTGTTAATGCCAATACGAAGAGGCTTTTGGAAAAAGTATTACTCATCAAACGATTCCTTATTAGTACTTGCAAATTCAAACAATCACTCGCCCGATCTAATCTTTATTCCCTCCCATGCGCCAGCATGGAATGCTTTGTGCAAAGCAATAAAGCATGTGAAATTGTAAGAAAACCAGCAATGTTGTCATGGTTATTTCACCTTCTTCTTCGCGTGTTAACTCAAACTCTTTTTCATTTTTTTATAATTATCTGCATCAGTTTTCACAAAACCTTCCCGCTCAAAATAGCCAACAACCTCACTATTGGTCACTGTACGTTTTAGTTGCACCATCATGGGCTTTACGCCATCGGCAGAGCTATAAATAAAAGTGGAGTCATCTTTGCAGAACTTGGCGATGCTGGAAATTTCTTTAGAAGTCAGCACCCAGTAATCGATGCTGGTTTTTTTATTCCTTATGCTCCGAGAATGATGCTAGAGCAACGTAAACCAGCCCGCCCAAAAAGACAGATAAAAAGAGAAAAGTAATGAATATTTTTTTGGCTTTCACCCTATTCAGCCTCGCGGTAATGAGTGCCTTCTTTGGCAGGCTTCATGACTGTTAGGGCATAAGGTAATTGGGTTGACATTGGCTCGCCGACAGCTGGGGGAATAAGGTAGGCATAAGGAACTCAAGCAGTGACTGGAGCAGTCTGACAATTAAACTTGACTAATTGGAGCAATCGATAATAGATTCTATAACAACACCAGCAATGTTGCCGGAACGCCAACTCAATTTATTTTTTCTTTTCGATAATTTCCCTCATCAATTCTGGCATCAATCGCTCTTTTCAGCACCGCCAAAAACTATGTTTCCATTTTTAAACTTTAAGGTTACAGGCTCGTTTTGATATTTTTCCTTTACCTCATCATAAGTTTTTTTCAAAACAGACAGCTCATTATTATTAACCCAAGTAACATCAGATACCCCCCAAACATCAGAGACAAAACCAAACTCCAAAGATAGTGCATCCTCCACGTTATAAATTGACAGTCCATTGAAGCTAAAACGCGCATGAATATCGAAACCAAATACAGCCATCCTCTTTTTATCTGGAGACAAAACAGGGAAACCGCCAATATTACGTTTGTTGCTGTAAAAAGCTTTAGCATCCTTTAGAGGATGAAGATATACGGATCTTATTTCACCACTGTACTCGACTGTTTCAATAGCGGCGTAATTCACCTCGGGAAAATAAGCGACCAAGTAATATTTGATATCTTCATCTTCCGAGTCATTCAACGAAACAGTTGCGCCATCATCAAGTCTGATTCTTAATGACTCTTCTTTCCGCTCAGCAAAATCAGCATTGGATCTCAATACTTTTACTTCAATAAATTTATCGCAGCTGTGAACCCAACAGTTTTCAGCAGCTGAAGATGCACAAGCCACCATCAATAGAATAAATAAATATTTAACTTTCATTGTCACTTACCCTAAAGCTTCCCTGAAGATGAATTGAATAGATAACTCGCTACAAAGATAATCTTTTTTGCACCAAAGATTTCCACTATACCTCATCATCCGTCTTCCTCCCCGCCCTCGGATGCGCTTTATCATAAACTTTCGCAAGGTGTTGGAAATCGAGATGGGTATAAACCTGGGTGGTGGAGATGTTGGCGTGACCGAGGAGTTCTTGCACCAAGCGTAAATCACCGCTGGATTCCAGCATGTGGCTGGCGAAGGAGTGGCGGAGCATGTGGGGATGGACGGGGTTGTCCATGCCTTGTTGGATGCTGAGTTGTTGCAGACGCATTTGCACTGCGCGATGGCTGATGCGTTGGCCGCGCTGCGTGGTGAAAAGTGCGGGTTCGTCATTTTGGGTGTAGAGCTTGCGTGCTTCCAACCAATCTTTGAGCGCGGTAAGCGCATGCGAACCTACGGGGAGTGTGCGGGTTTTGCGGCCCTTACCGGTGACGGTGAGCATGGCATCCCCCCAGTCGATATCATTGATATCCAAACTCACCGCTTCTGCCAAACGCAGGCCGGAAGAATAAATTAATTCCACCAAGGCGCGGTCGCGCTTGTTAATAAAATCATCGCCTTCCACTTGAACAAATTGCGCGGCTTGGTCGGCATCCAATACTTTGGGTAATGCTTTGGGGGATTTGGGCGCTGTGATGCCATCGGCAATATTATTTTTGAGCCAGCCGCGGCGGATACAAAATTGAAAAAAACTGCGCAGCGATGACAGCCAGCGCTGCAAACTTTTTCCACCCAAACCTTCGCGATGCAATTGCGCAACTGCCATGCGGATGTGATTCACCCCCAGCATATGCAATTCTTTAATCGATTTGGATGCACAAAAAATCTGGAATTTTTCCAGATCGCGCGCGTAGCTGGTTTGGGTGTGAATGGAGAGCTGCCGTTCGCTGCGGATATAAATGTAAAACGCCGCGAGTTGTTCGGCGAAGGGCATGGGAGTAGCCGGTGGAGAAAGGTCGGTCATAAATCTCCGATTGGCAAAAAAGTGTTAGCGCGGCAAATATTTCGGCAATAAACGGTTAAGCACTTCTGCAATATAGCTCAAAAACAAGGTGCCCATGCTGGAGCGATAATATTGTGGGTCGCGGTTGCCGATGCTGAGCAAACCAAACACGCTGCCATGGATGAGTGGCACAGTCGCAACCGAACCGATTTCGCACGCGTGTCCACCAAAAATGAATTGCATCTCTTTGGTGCCAAGAGTGCCGCACACTGCGCGGCTATTTTTCAGCAATGGGCCGACATGTTCGCGCGCTTCCGCAATACTGACAATGCGCGCCTGGCTGCTGGGCACTTTGTCGGCGTTGCCGAACAAAATCACGCTAGTGAAATGGATATTAAAATCTTTATCGAAACTGTAGTGCAGCGCATCGATAATATCGCCCATATCCTGGCCTTCCAACAGACTCAGCACCAAGCGTTTGGTTTTATCAAATAATTTATCGTTGTCGCGCGCGTTGTCGAGCAATTTGCTCAAGCGGTGGCGCATATCGATATTGCGCTCGCGCAGTATCGCCACTTGCCGCTCTACCAGTGACACCGCTGAACCCGACTCGTGCGGCAAACTAATCTCTGCTAATAACTCATGGTGCTGTTCGAAAAAATCCGGATGCTCACGCAGGTAAGCTTCAATTTGTTCCGGTTCCAGT
>NZ_JBRFPI010000205.1:0-8131 GCF_053579595.1 Cellvibrio sp. | reverse complement strand
CGCGAGGCGTTGGGCACGGTCAAGGGTGCGGATGGCCACACTAATATGTTTAATGCCCTGCTCCGCCAAATGGCGTGCAACCAGTTCAATAGTTTCACCTGCACCAATCAGGAGCGCAGTATCCTGTTTGAGGTTGGAGAAAATTTGCTGCGCGAGGCTCACCGCCGCGTATGCCACTGAGACAGGGTTCTCACCAATCGCTGTTTCTGTACGCACACGCTTGGCGATATTAAAAACCTGCTGGAAAGTTGCGTGCAATTCCGCACCTAAAGTGCCCGCTTCTTTGGCAACAGCAAAAGCTGACTTCATTTGGCCTAGAATTTGCGGTTCACCCAGCACGAGTGAATCCAGGCCGCCGGCAACCTTCATCATATGGCGCACGGCTTCATGATCCTGATAGCAGTAATAGCTATTGGCCAAATCTGCCGCCTCAATCGCGGTGTGGTCGACCAACCACTGCTGGATCGCGGTCGCATCACTTTCACTCGCCGCATAGATTTCAGTGCGATTGCAGGTGGAGAGGATGGCAACTTCGGTCAACCCCGCGTGGGCGCAGGCCTCTTGCATCGCGCCCTGCAGATTTTCCGGCGCGAACGCAACCCGCTCGCGCAAGGCAAGAGGGGCGGTAGTGTGGTTGATGCCAAAGGCTAACAGGGTCATGGATCAGGCTAGTCGTTATAAAGGCCGGTATTGTCCGGTCACAGAGAGGGCGTGACAAGAGGCAAGTTCTTAATCCTGCCATAAACAGGTGCTATTACGCCGATTCATCGCCAAGTTACATCTGCATCTATACTCAACCACAGCCGCAGCTCAAGGAATTTTTATGCGCCGACTGCCCAACCCGACCATTATCGACATCGAAGCCTCAGGTTTTGGCTCGCGCAGCTACCCGATTGAAATCGGCGTAGTCAAAACCAATGGCGAGCGCTACTGCGCGTTGATCGAACCGCAACCGGAATGGGATCACTGGAGCCATAGCGCTCAGGCCATACATGGCATCACCCGCAAACTAATCGAAACACGTGGGCGTAAACCGCGCGATATCTGCAACGAACTCAATGAGTTCTTGGGTGATATCACTGCTTACAGCGATGCCTGGACCCACGATAGCCCCTGGCTCAACCGGTTATTTTTTGCCGCGCGCATCAACCCCAGATTTCATTTGAGCCCGATTGAAATGATTGCCACCGAAGCGCAACTGCTGGTGTGGGATAAAACCAAAAAGCAGTTGGAAAAGCGGCTCGACATCAAACGCCACCGGGCGAGTGGCGATGCCTATCTGATCCAACAGACCTTCCTCGAAACCCGCCGTTTGATCGATACCCAACCCGCTCTGGCGCGGCGTACCGGGCTTTAACTGGCGGACGCGGGCGGGATCTTTTCACATCGACACCAGAACGCCCTTTTTATCATCCGCCTTCACGTTTATGATGTCCGACCGCGCAACCTGGTTTGCGCCCACCCTTCTGTTCCGTTACCGGTCGCGCATGATCAAACACCGCCCCATTATCCTGTCGAGCATGACCCTTTACTGGGTATTGAGCGGTTGCAGCCTGCAATCAGCGCGCACAGTGGCGGCACCTGAACCCCAGCCGGAAATACTCATCCAGACACCGGCCAAGCCATTTCCCACCGAGACACTCTATTCGCTGCTCACCGCTGAAATTGCCGGCAGCCGCGCGCAATATGACCTGGCACTGAGCAATTACGTACAGCAGGCACGCGAGACGCGCGACCCGCAGATCGCCGAGCGCGCCACTATGATCGCGCGCTATCTGGGCAACAATACGGTGGCGCTGGAAATGGTCCAGATCTGGGTCAAAGCCGCCCCACACAATAAAGATGCGCTCGCCAACACCTCGATGGCCTATATGCAAGCTGGCCAGTTGCGCGAAGCCTTTGAGTTTTCGCGCCGTCTGCAAGATGAAGGCGGTGAACCCCTGTTCCAGAATATTGCCGCCAATGCTGCGAGCCTGGACGATATTCAACGCGCACTGTTACTAAACGATTTTGTCACCGAGCTGCAAAACCATCCAGAGGATGAGCAGCTGATGGTCGGCACGGGCATACTGCTCCAGCAACAGGGCAAATATGATGAGGCCATGAACCTCACCCATCAGGCGCTTAAAATCCATCCGCGCAGTATTCCCGCTGCCATACTGGAAGCGAATTTGTTGCATCAGTTAAAACGCGACCAGGAAGCGATTGCCAAAATGGCCGCGTTACTGGAGTTTTACCCGGACAACACCAGCCTGCGCCAGCAGTACGCGCGCATCCTCACCCATCACGATATGGAATTGGCGCAGGAGCAATTTACTATCCTCACCAAGCAGTTGCCAGGCAATGGCGATATGTTGCTGTCGCTGGGGATTATCGCGCTGGAGCGCAAAGATACCGAGACGGCGCGCCAAGCCTTTGAAGAGTTATTGGATCGCGACCTGCACATCTCCACCGCCCACTATTATTTAGGGCGCATGGCTGACGCGCGCAGCGACTTGCCCGAGGCCATCATTCATTATCTACAGGTGGAAAACGGTAACGACTTTCTCTCGGCTACCATCAATCTGCTGGATATATTTGTGCGCCAGGAAGATTTCCTCAGCGCCCAACAACATATGAATCGCCTGCGTTTGCGCTTCCCCGACCAGAGCGAAGCCCTCTATGTACTGCACGGTCAGACACTGGTGAAACACAACTACCTACTGGAAGCGGATGTGGTATTCAGCGAAGGTTTGGCCAGCTTTGCCAGCAGCACCCGCTTATTGTTTGCGCGCGCCATGCTCAATAACCAGCGCAAACGCATCGCCGCCGCTGAGCGCGACCTGCGCCAGATATTGAAACAGCAGCCAGATAACATCGCTGCGCTCAATTCGCTTGGTTACATACTGGCTGATCGGACGCAGCGTTTTGATGAAGCGCGGGTATTGCTGGAAAAAGCACTCAAACTCAAACCCGACGATGCGGCCATCATGGATTCCATGGGCTGGCTTCAGTATCGCACCGGTAAATACCCCGAGGCACTGGAACTGTTGCAAAGGGCATTTACCGCCGCCCCCAATGCTGAAATCAGCGCTCATCTGGGTGAAATTTTGTGGATGCTGGGCAATAAAGAAGAGGCGCGCCGGGTGTGGCAAGAAGGTATAAAACTCGCCCCCAACGACCCGGTCATCCAGGAAACCCTCAACCGCCTCAAGGCCGATTTATGATGCAACACCGTTTACTTCTCATAGTGTCACTGCTGTTTATCGGCGGCTGCGTGCATCAGGGCTCGCTAACACCGCCGCAGGATGTCGTGGAACACCAGCGGCAGGTGCAGGCGATTGATGATTGGCAACTGTCCGGGAAATTGGGTATTCGTACCAGCGCCGACAGCGGCAGCGCGAGCGTCAAATGGGCACAACAACTCGCCAGCTACCAAATCAACCTCAGCGGCCCGCTGGGGCAAAAAAGTATGATCATCACCGGCACTCCCGACAAGGTGCGCCTCGAACAAACCGGTGAACCAGCACAAGAGGCTAAGACGGCCGAAGCGCTGATCAAAAAATCTGCCGGTTGGACCCTGCCCGTTGCCCAGCTCGCCTACTGGGTACGCGGCGTGCCCGCGCCCAAGTTGCGTATCACCCAACTACAACAAAATGAAACCGGATTAATCGCTCAGTTAATTCAAGGTGGCTGGAGCATTCATTACAGCAACTACCGCGATCAAACCTTCAACGGCATTAATTTACCTCTGCCAGGAAAAATCACCGCCGAATATAAAGATGTGCGTCTGGTACTGGTGATCCGCGATTGGCGATTGGGAGCCGCGCAATGACCAACCTGACACTATTGTCGCCCGCCAAACTCAATTTGTTTTTGCACATTACTGGCCGCCGCCCCGATGGCTACCACAATTTGCAAACCCTGTTTCAACTGCTCGATTACGGCGACACTTTGTCATTTAACACCCGCATCGATGGTGAAATCACACTTGCACCTGAATTGTCCGGGGTCACTTTTGAGCACAACCTGATCATCAAAGCCGCGCGAGCGCTTGAACCCTACAAATCCGCCCACGCCGGCATTGATATCCACCTTGAAAAACGCCTGCCGATGGGCGGTGGTATTGGCGGCGGCAGTAGCAATGCGGCCACCACCCTGGTCGCACTCAACCATTTATGGGGCTGCGGTCTGGATAAAAATCATCTGCAGGCGATTGGATTAAAACTAGGCGCCGACGTGCCCGTCTTTATTAATGCCCAAACCGCATGGGCAGAAGGTGTGGGCGAAGAGTTACAAGCTATTGAAATGCAGCCAAAATGGTTTCTGGTTGTACAACCTGATTGCCATGTATCCACTGCTGAAATTTTTTCTCACAAAGATTTGACAAGAGATACTTCGGCCATTAAAGTGGCGGCCTTCCTTGAGCGGGGTGGTCAAAACGACTGCGAAGCCTTGGTGAGAAAGCTCTATCCGCAAGTCGATAACGCACTCATCTGGCTCCAAAATTTTGATCGCAACGCGCGAATGACGGGAACCGGAGCCTGCGTATTTGCAAGTTTCGAGTCGGCAGAAGAAGCACTTAAGGTGCAGGCACAATTGCCCAAACATCTGCCCGGTTTTGTAGCCCAAGGTGTAAACCAATCGCCTCTCTACAGACTGCTTCCTTCACGCTAATCAAGAACTGTGTTTTTAACACAATAGGGGCGTCGCCAAGTGGTAAGGCAGCGGGTTTTGATCCCGCCATTCGTAGGTTCGAGTCCTTCCGCCCCTGCCATCTATTTTCAGTCATTGTTTCAGGTGTGTTCACAATTTAAATCGCACCACTAACACGAATCCTAAACGATGACTATTCTGATTAATTCCCTTTTGATACAGCTCAATCCGCGCAACACCCTGAAATTTCCTAGGGTAAAAAACGCTGCTTTGCGCAGACAGACTTTTTACACAGAGAAAATATCGGCTCTGGCATTTAACCACCAGCAATCACCCCAGCCATCACCAAAAGGTATCTGACGTGACTGACTTAATGGTCTTTACCGGCAACGCAAACCCGGATCTTGCTAAAAAAATTGTGGATCATTTGGGCATGCCACTCGGCAATGTATCTGTCTCGCAATTTTCTGATGGTGAAATTGCCGTCGAGCTGCACGATAACGTGCGCGGTCGCGATGTGTTTGTGGTCCAGTCAACCTGCGCCCCAACCAATGACAACCTGATGGAATTGATTGTGATGGTGGACGCCCTGCGTCGCGCCTCCGCTGGCCGTATCACCGCCGTGGTGCCCTACTTCGGCTACGCCCGCCAGGATCGCCGCGTGCGTTCAGCGCGTGTACCTATCACCGCCAAAGTAGTCGCTGACATGATGGTAGGCGTGGGTGTTGACCGCGTACTTACCGTTGACCTGCACGCCGAACAGATCCAGGGTTTCTTTGATGTACCAGTAGATAACGTCTACGGCTCACCCGTGTTACTGGAAGATATAGAAGCGCAAAAATTTGAAGACCTGATTGTAGTGTCACCCGATATCGGCGGTGTAGTGCGCGCCCGTGCGGTAGCCAAACAATTGGGCATAGATCTGGCGATTATCGATAAACGCCGCCCGCGCGCCAATGTTGCGGAGGTGATGCATATTATCGGTGAGATTGAAGGCCGCACTTGCCTGCTGGTGGATGACATTATCGACACCGCCGGCACCCTGTGCAGCGCCGCCAAAGCCCTGAAAGCGCAGGGCGCCAAGAAAGTCGTCGCCTACTGTACTCACCCGGTATTATCGGGCAAGGCGATTGAAAACCTGAATAATTCCGAGCTGGATCAGCTAGTCGTCGCCGACTCAATCCCGCTCAGCAAAGCCGCTCAAGAATGCTCGCGCATCCGCAGCTTGACGCTGTCGAAAATGCTCGCCGAAGCCATGCGCCGCCTGAGCAATGAAGAATCCCTGAGCGCAATGTTCCGCTAACGAACATTGCCTCGGTAAACTGCCACTGCGCATCCTGCACAGTGGTTACTGAAACCCATCAGGTTCTGGTCGCGGATCTGAATGGAAAATTGAGGACGATAAAATGTCTGAAGACTTTAAATTAGATGCAACAGCCCGTAACGATTTAGGGAAAGGTGCGAGCCGCCGCCTGCGTCGTTTGGCAAATCAAGTTCCTGCTGTAATTTACGGCGGCAACGTAGCGCCTGCTAGCGTTTCTGTTTCTCACAATGAACTGATGAAGCACTTGGAACACGAAGCTTTCTACTCGCACATCATTAGCTTGAACGTGGACGGCACTGCTCAGGACGTGATCCTGAAAGACGTACAACGTCACCCGTCCAAGCCAGTGGTTTTGCACTTGGACTTCTTGCGTATTGATAAGTCAACCAAGGTACACACTCATGTACCTCTGCACTTCATCAATGAAGCAATCTCCAAAGGCGTGAAAATCCAGGGCGGTAAAGTGGTTCACAACCTGACCCAATTGGACGTCATCTGCTTCCCACACCAATTGCCAGAATTCATTGAAGTGGATTTGGCAAACGCAGAAACCGGCACCATCATTCACATTTCTGACCTGAAATTGCCAAGCGGTGTTGTTTCTGCTGACTTGCAAAAAGGTGCAGATCACGATTTGGCAGTTGCCACACTCGTTAAGCCGAAAGGCGCAGCAGAAGGCGAAGAAGCGTAATTTCTTCTTCCCCTCCAGAAAAAGGGCTGACTCTTCGGAGCCAGCCCTTTTTTTATGGCGATGATAAAAGGACAATTCCCAGACTCAATTCCCAAGTACAATGCGCGCCGCAATAACTATCACCCATTCGAGCATGAGATAGATTCATGGCCAACACTGAGATCCAATTGATCGTCGGGCTGGGCAACCCCGGCAGCGAATATGAGCGCACCCGCCACAATGCCGGTGCCGATTTTGTTGAGGAGTTCGCCCGCTCACTCGGCGCATCCCTGGTGAATGACAACAAATACTCCGGCCTCACCGCTCGAGTGAATTACCAAGGGCGCGACTTACGCCTGCTGATCCCCACCACTTACATGAACCGCAGCGGGCAATCGGTCGGCGCCATGGCGAATTTTTTCAAGATCGAGCCAGCGGCAATTCTGGTCGCCCACGACGAACTGGATTTAGCACCTGGCATCGCCCGATTTAAACAAGGTGGCGGCCACGGCGGCCACAATGGCCTGCGCGATATCATCGCCGCACTCGGCAACAACCCCAATTTCCCGCGCCTGCGTTTGGGTATTGGCCACCCGGGTGTCGCAGCGATGGTAGCCAACTTTGTACTCAAACGCGCACCATCGAGCGAACAGGAACTGATTGATGACGCCATCGCCCGCGCCATCAAATGCACTCCGGACGCGCTCAAAGGCGATTGGAATACGGCGATGAAAAACCTGCATACCGATCCCAAAAAGTAGCTGCAAGGGAAAGCAGCGCAAACTTCGTCTAATGGGCGCCGAGCATGTATAATCGCGCCCTCTCGATTTTCACCCCTTATTTTTCATACTTCTCATTAGCGGAATAGCATCATGGGTTTCAATTGCGGTATCGTCGGCCTGCCCAACGTCGGCAAATCAACACTGTTCAACGCCCTGACCAACGCCGGTATCAGCGCCGAAAACTTTCCCTTCTGCACCATTGAACCCAATGCCGGTATCGTGACCGTACCCGATCCACGCCAGGACAAGCTCGCGGAAATCGTTAAACCCGAGCGCGTTGTCGCCACCACTATGGAATTTATCGATATCGCTGGTATTGTTGCCGGTGCATCGCGCGGCGAAGGCTTGGGCAACAAATTCCTCGCCAACATCCGCGAGACCGATGCCATCGCCCACGTAGTGCGCTGCTTTGACGACGACAACGTGATCCACGTTGCCAACGGTGTAAATCCCGCGGCCGATATCGAAGTGATCAATACCGAACTCGCGCTCGCCGATCTGGAAGCGGTAGACAAAGCCATCAACCGTTACGCCAAATCCGCCAAAGGCGGCGACAAGCACGCTATAGCAATCAAAGCCCTGCTGGAAAAAGTGCAACCGCACTTGAACGAAGCCAAACCACTGCGCTCCTTCCCGCTCGATAAAGAAGAAGTGGCGATGCTGAAAGAGATCAACTTGCTCACCCTCAAACCCACCATGTATATCGCCAACGTGGCGGAA
>NZ_JBRFPI010000204.1:0-8174 GCF_053579595.1 Cellvibrio sp. | reverse complement strand
GGTGATTCGCGTCGGCAATACCTATTACATGAGCAGCACCACCATGCACATGAACCCCGGTGTGCCGATCATGAAGTCCACCGATTTGGTGAATTGGTCGCTGGTGAATTACGCCTACAACACCTTGGATAACACCAACGCACTCAATTTGGAAAATGGCCAAAACGCCTATGGCAAAGGTTCCTGGGCGAGCAGTATTCGCCATGTGGATGGAATCTATTATGTCAGCACCTTTTCCTACACCACCAACAAAACTTATATCTACAAAACCACCAATATTGAGCGGGGTCCCTGGACAACGTCGGTGTTAAATGGGTTGTATCACGACTGCTCATTATTTTTTGAAAACGGTCGTGCATTTCTCGCGTACGGTATCGATGACATAAAAATTATCGAACTCACCGCCGATGCTTCTGCGATTAAACCCGGTGGTTTAAATCAAACCATTATTTCCAAATCTTCTGCGGTAGCGGGCACCAATTTTATTGTGCGCCCCGAGGGCACGCACCTGCAAAAAATCAATGGCCGCTATTACGTATCCTTGATCACCTGGCCGTCCGGAAAATCGCGCACGCAATTAATTTTTCGCGCAAACAATTTGACCGGGCCTTATGAAGGACGTGTTGCCTTGCAAGACCAAGGTGTAGCCCAGGGTGGATTAATTGATACGCCTACCGGTAATTGGTACGCCTATTTATTCCGCGATTCCGGTGCAGTAGGGCGCATTCCTTATTTGGTTCCTGTGAGCTGGCAAGACGGTTGGCCGGTGATGGGCGTCGGTGGCAAGGTCCCACAAAAACTGGGCTTCACTGTAGAAAATAAAGGTCTGGCAGGCATTGTGACGAGCGATGAATTTAATCAGGGTGTGCAGAGTTCTTCTGTGTTGCCATTGCAATGGCAATGGAATCACAACCCCGATAACTCAGCTTGGTCGCTGCTTGCTCGCCCCGGTTATTTGCGCCTGACAACGAAACGCACAGCGGGCAATTTTGAAGCCGCGCGCAACTCGCTTACCCAACGCACCTTTGGTCCGCAAAGTTCAGCGCGTATTGCACTGGAAACTGCGGCGATGAAAGACGGTGATTATGCCGGTTTAGGCGCGCTGCAAACACGTTACGGATTTGTAGGCGTTAATAAATCCAACGGTACCAAATCGATTGTGATGGTGGATACCACATCCGGTACACCGCAAGAAATTACACGCATAGGTTTGTTCCAGGATCGCGTGTATTTCCGCATTGATATGAATTTTGTCAACCAAACGGATCAAGCGAAATTTTATTACAGTCTGGATGGCAATAATTGGGTGGCGATCGGCAACACCCTGCGCATGACCTACGACCTCAAGCATTTTATGGGGTATAGATTTGCGCTGTTTAATTACGCTACCCAGTCTACGGGCGGTTATGTGGATTTTGACTACTATCGCATAAGCCCATAAAAACATCGGTTCGGTCAATAACAATATCTGATCACAATCAGAAATGCGGTCTAACAGAAAGTGTTTATGCAGTGCTTTCACTAGAGAACTTTTTTATAAAGAACTTTCGCAATTAACGGAGACTAATGATGAATAAGCAAAAAAACTCCGCCAGATTATTATCGCAACTGGTTAAAAACCGTTGCGCGGTAATTGGCTTGGGTGCAAGCCTGTTGGCGATGACCAATCTGGCTTCAGCAGCCTGTACTTATACAATTGAAAGTGAATGGAGCAATGGTTTTGTTGCCAATATCACTATCAAAAATGATACCGCTGCACCCATTAGTAATTGGAGTGTGAATTGGGGTTACTCTACTAACCGTATCAGTGGTACCTGGAATGCAACCGTTTCCGGATCAAATCCCTATACCGCATCCAACGTTGCCTGGAATGGCAATATTGCCGTAGGCCAGTCAGTATCTTTTGGCTTTCAGGGAAACAAAAACGGTGGCGCTGCTGAGCGTCCAACCGTAAATGGAACTGCGTGTGGCGCTGCTGCGTCTTCTGTGCCTCGCTCCAGCGTTGCGCCTAGCTCAGTTGCCCGTTCCAGTGTTGCCCCCAGCTCTGTCGCTCGTTCAAGTGTCGCGCCCAGTTCACAACCCGTTATCGCGAGCAGTCGTTCATCCTCGTCTGCAGGCTACACTGTTCCCGCAAATAATTTTGCGCAAAATGGTGGAGTCGAAAATGGTTTGACTAACTGGTCAACAACAGCCGGTACTGTCGCTCGCTCAACGGCCGATAAACGCAGCGGTTCTGCCAGCGCATTAATTACTGGTCGCACCGGCAGTTGGAACGGTTTAACGTTCGCTACAGGCTCACTGGTTAACGGTAGCCAATACGATGTTGCCGTGTGGGTAAAACTCGCACCGGGTACACCGGACAGCGTTGTGCAACTCACCGGAAAACGTCAGGAAGATAGCGACACTTCTACTTACAACGAATACACCCAAGTGGCGACTGCAACTGCATCGTCTACCGAGTGGCGTTTGCTGCAAGGTTATTACACCCAATCAGGTTCGACTGCATTCCAACATTTCATTATCGAAGCAACTGATGCAACCATCAGCTACTACGCCGATGATTTTTCTATTGGTGGTCAAGCGCCTGCTTCCAGTTCTTCAAGCAGCTCATCACGTGCGTCAAGCAGTGCTCCTGCTACCAAAAAATTCATTGGTAACATTACAACTTCCGGTGCAGTGAGATCGGATTTCAATCGTTACTGGAATCAAATTACCGGTGAAAATGAAGGTAAATGGGGTTCAGTTGAAGGCACCCGCGACGTTTATAACTGGGCACCGGTTGATCGTATCTATGCCTACGCGCGTGCAAATAATATCCCTGTAAAAGCACATACCTTTGTGTGGGGTGCGCAATCACCTTCATGGATTAATAATTTGAGCGCTGCCGATACTGCCGCTGAAATTGAAGAGTGGATTCGCGATTACTGCACCCGTTACCCGGACACTGCAATGATCGACGTAGTGAACGAAGCCGTTCCCGGTCACCAGCCAGCTGGCTATGCACAAAAAGCATTTGGTAATAACTGGATTCAACGTGTATTCCAATTGGCTCGCCAATATTGCCCTAACTCAATCTTGATTCTGAACGACTATAACAACATTCGTTGGCAGCACGAGCAGTTTATTACGCTCGCAAAAGCACAAGGAAACTATATCGATGCAGTTGGTCTGCAAGCGCATGAATTGAAGGGTATGACCGCAGCGCAAGTGAAAACCGCGATCGACAATATTTGGAATCAAGTTGGCAAGCCTATTTATATTTCTGAATACGATATCGGCGATACCAATGACCAAGTGCAACTGCAAAACTTCCAGGCGCATTTCCCTGTGTTCTGGGATCACCCGCACGTTAAAGGCATCACCATTTGGGGTTATGTGAATGGCAGAACCTGGATTGAAGGCTCAGGCTTGATTCAGGATAACGGCACTCCACGCCCTGCAATGACCTGGTTATTAAACAACTACATCAATAAGCAGTAATTAGTCGATTTAACTTGCGATTCATAAAAAAGGATTTTTATGAATCGCACTAATGTTCAAACACACCCCACCTTTAAAAATAATTAGGGAGAATTCCCATGCGCATTTTTTATAAATCGGGCGCTCGCGTTAGTGTGCCGCTCGCAAAAATATCCGGTAGTTGTTTTGCATTATTATTGGCGATGAATGCCCAAGCCGCGTGCCAATATCAAGTCACCAACCAATGGAATAATGGTTTTACGGCGGCGATCAAAATAACCAATAACACGACAACAGCAATCAATGGCTGGTCGGTTAATTGGCAGTACTCCAGTGATAACCGAATTAGCAATAGTTGGAATGCAAACGTCTCGGGCAGCAATCCTTATTCTGCAACTCAATTGAGTTGGAATAGCAGCATTCAACCAAACCAAACAGTGGAGTTTGGTTTTCAGGGCACCAAGGGGTCAGCGAATGCCGAAATTCCCACCCTTAATGGTGCTCCCTGTGGCGGCGTAACGCCGGTATCTTCTGCGCGCTCGTCGGTACGTCCATCTTCTGCGGCTGTGTCTTCCCTGCGCTCATCAACAACATCGGTTGCAGTGTCTTCGCTGGCATCCTCCGTTGTAATAGCGAGTTCAAAACCGGCCAGCAGTTTGGCGGCCTCGTCAAAAAGTGTCAGCTCATCATCTGCGGCAGGTTTGATTGAAGCGAGTAATCCGAATATTTGGGCGGATGTACCTGACCCATCGGTGATTCGCGTCGGCAATACCTATTACATGAGCAGCACCACCATGCACATGAACCCCGGTGTGCCGATCATGAAGTCCACCGATTTGGTGAATTGGTCGCTGGTGAATTACGCCTACAACACCTTGGATAACACCAACGCACTCAATTTGGAAAATGGCCAAAACGCCTATGGCAAAGGTTCCTGGGCGAGCAGTATTCGCCATGTGGATGGAATCTATTATGTCAGCACCTTTTCCTACACCACCAACAAAACTTATATCTACAAAACCACCAATATTGAGCGGGGTCCCTGGACAACGTCGGTGTTAAATGGGTTGTATCACGACTGCTCATTATTTTTTGAAAACGGTCGTGCATTTCTCGCGTACGGTATCGATGACATAAAAATTATCGAACTCACCGCCGATGCTTCTGCGATTAAACCCGGTGGTTTAAATCAAACCATTATTTCCAAATCTTCTGCGGTAGCGGGCACCAATTTTATTGTGCGCCCCGAGGGCACGCACCTGCAAAAAATCAATGGCCGCTATTACGTATCCTTGATCACCTGGCCGTCCGGAAAATCGCGCACGCAATTAATTTTTCGCGCAAACAATTTGACCGGGCCTTATGAAGGACGTGTTGCCTTGCAAGACCAAGGTGTAGCCCAGGGTGGATTAATTGATACGCCTACCGGTAATTGGTACGCCTATTTATTCCGCGATTCCGGTGCAGTAGGGCGCATTCCTTATTTGGTTCCTGTGAGCTGGCAAGACGGTTGGCCGGTGATGGGCGTCGGTGGCAAGGTCCCACAAAAACTGGGCTTCACTGTAGAAAATAAAGGTCTGGCAGGCATTGTGACGAGCGATGAATTTAATCAGGGTGTGCAGAGTTCTTCTGTGTTGCCATTGCAATGGCAATGGAATCACAACCCCGATAACTCAGCTTGGTCGCTGCTTGCTCGCCCCGGTTATTTGCGCCTGACAACGAAACGCACAGCGGGCAATTTTGAAGCCGCGCGCAACTCGCTTACCCAACGCACCTTTGGTCCGCAAAGTTCAGCGCGTATTGCACTGGAAACTGCGGCGATGAAAGACGGTGATTATGCCGGTTTAGGCGCGCTGCAAACACGTTACGGATTTGTAGGCGTTAATAAATCCAACGGTACCAAATCGATTGTGATGGTGGATACCACATCCGGTACACCGCAAGAAATTACACGCATAGGTTTGTTCCAGGATCGCGTGTATTTCCGCATTGATATGAATTTTGTCAACCAAACGGATCAAGCGAAATTTTATTACAGTCTGGATGGCAATAATTGGGTGGCGATCGGCAACACCCTGCGCATGACCTACGACCTCAAGCATTTTATGGGGTATAGATTTGCGCTGTTTAATTACGCTACCCAGTCTACGGGCGGTTATGTGGATTTTGACTACTATCGCATAAGCCCATAAAAACATCGGTTCGGTCAATAACAATATCTGATCACAATCAGAAATGCGGTCTAACAGAAAGTGTTTATGCAGTGCTTTCACTAGAGAACTTTTTTATAAAGAACTTTCGCAATTAACGGAGACTAATGATGAATAAGCAAAAAAACTCCGCCAGATTATTATCGCAACTGGTTAAAAACCGTTGCGCGGTAATTGGCTTGGGTGCAAGCCTGTTGGCGATGACCAATCTGGCTTCAGCAGCCTGTACTTATACAATTGAAAGTGAATGGAGCAATGGTTTTGTTGCCAATATCACTATCAAAAATGATACCGCTGCACCCATTAGTAATTGGAGTGTGAATTGGGGTTACTCTACTAACCGTATCAGTGGTACCTGGAATGCAACCGTTTCCGGATCAAATCCCTATACCGCATCCAACGTTGCCTGGAATGGCAATATTGCCGTAGGCCAGTCAGTATCTTTTGGCTTTCAGGGAAACAAAAACGGTGGCGCTGCTGAGCGTCCAACCGTAAATGGAACTGCGTGTGGCGCTGCTGCGTCTTCTGTGCCTCGCTCCAGCGTTGCGCCTAGCTCAGTTGCCCGTTCCAGTGTTGCCCCCAGCTCTGTCGCTCGTTCAAGTGTCGCGCCCAGTTCACAACCCGTTATCGCGAGCAGTCGTTCATCCTCGTCTGCAGGCTACACTGTTCCCGCAAATAATTTTGCGCAAAATGGTGGAGTCGAAAATGGTTTGACTAACTGGTCAACAACAGCCGGTACTGTCGCTCGCTCAACGGCCGATAAACGCAGCGGTTCTGCCAGCGCATTAATTACTGGTCGCACCGGCAGTTGGAACGGTTTAACGTTCGCTACAGGCTCACTGGTTAACGGTAGCCAATACGATGTTGCCGTGTGGGTAAAACTCGCACCGGGTACACCGGACAGCGTTGTGCAACTCACCGGAAAACGTCAGGAAGATAGCGACACTTCTACTTACAACGAATACACCCAAGTGGCGACTGCAACTGCATCGTCTACCGAGTGGCGTTTGCTGCAAGGTTATTACACCCAATCAGGTTCGACTGCATTCCAACATTTCATTATCGAAGCAACTGATGCAACCATCAGCTACTACGCCGATGATTTTTCTATTGGTGGTCAAGCGCCTGCTTCCAGTTCTTCCAGCAGTTCTTCTTCAAGCACACCGTCGCAAACCTGTGAGTTGAAAGCACCACTGCAATGGACTTCAACCGGGCCGTTGATTAGCCCGAAAAATGCAAACTGGAAATCCATTAAAGATCCTTCAGTGGTGAAATATAACGGCACCTATCATGTGTACGCGACCTACTACGATACCGCCTACAAATCGATGTACACCAGCTTCACCGATTGGAATAACGCTCAGGCTGCGCCACATATTTCCATGAACGGTACCACCGTAGGTAATACTGTTGCACCACAAGTGTTTTTCTTCCGTCCGCACAACAAGTGGTATTTGATTACCCAGTGGGGCGGTGCTTACTCAACGACTGATGATATTAGTAGACCTAACTGGTCTGCTAAAAAGAAATTGCTGCAAGGCGAACCTGCAAACTCGTTGGATTTCTGGGTGATTTGTAACGCTACTCACTGCTACTTGTATTTCTCACGTGATGACGGCGTGCTCTACATGTCTAAAACCACCATCGGCAATTTCCCCAATTTCTCGGGTTATACCATCGTGATGGAAGATCATCGCGGCAATGGCAATCAGTATTTATTTGAAGCACCAAACGTTTACAAACTCGATGGTCAAAATAAATATTTGTTGATGGTTGAGGCATGGCCAAGTGGTCCACGCATGTTCCGCTCATGGACATCATCCAGTTTGGATGGCCCATGGACAGCACTTGCTGATACCGATGCGAATCCGTTTGCAGGTAATCGCAACGTGGAATGGCCTGGTGGAAAATGGGCTAACGGCATCAGCCATGGTGAGTTGATTCGTTCAGGTTACGACGAGCGTCTGACTGTTGATCCTTGTAATTTAGAGTTCCTTTATCAAGGCGAAGCAGGTCCTAGCCCAGACGGTAATTACAACACCATTCCATACAAACTTGGTTTGTTGCGTTTAAAGAAATAATGTTTGCGGCTACCCGGTAAGTTTCTCCCCGCTTTGGTAAATCCCAAAGCGGGGTTCGGTTCCCTCAAATACCGACAATGACTGTGTTTTTTAGTATTCATCAACGAACAACAATAACGATCAGAATAAAAAAATAAAAATTTACTATCGTCAGCCAACCCTACTTCGGTATCGCGAATTATTGTTCGGCACTCGCGATTTTCTAATACCTTTTATGAAGGAATAAAACCATGAACGCATGTAAATCCAGCGCACATCAGCGGCTGCAACATTTAAAACGACCACTTGTATTTCTCGGTATGGCGACTGCACTGGCTGCAGCGGCACAGACTGCATCGGCTGCTTGTACTTATCAAATCGATAACGAATGGAGCAATGGTTTCGTCGCCAGTATCCAAATAAAAAATGAAACAGCGGCGTCAGT
>NZ_JBRFPI010000203.1:0-8233 GCF_053579595.1 Cellvibrio sp. | reverse complement strand
GACGCCAACGGCAACAAAGTGACCGGCGGCGCCTATCCGTTGATCATCACCTACACCGGTAATGAAGATGCGTTGATCAACCAAATGATCAAAGACCACACGGTCGATGCATCCGGCAACTGCCCCAAGCCACGTTGGAGCGAGGCTTACCGCTACGTGGAAATTAAAGAGTTCACCAAAGGTATTACTATCATCGGCGCCAATGGCTCATCTGCTAACTTCGGTGTGGTGGTGAACAAGTCGAGCAACGTTGTCGTGCGCAATATGAAAATCGGTGCGCTTGCCGGTGCCAGCAATGATGCCGACATGATTCGTATCGATAGCGGCACCAATGTGCATGTGGATCACAATGAGTTGTTTGCGGTGAACAATGAATGCAAAGGCTCACCGGATGGCGACCTGACCTTTGAAAGTGCGATCGACATCAAGAAGGATTCGCACAACATCACTGTGTCTTACAACGTCATCCGCGACAGCAAAAAAGTCGGCCTTGATGGCTCCAGCAGCAGCGATATCGCCGGTGGCCGCGAGATTACTTTCCACCACAATATCTATCGCAACGTCAGCGCGCGTTTGCCATTGCAACGCGGTGGCTGGACGCATATGTACAACAACTTGTATGACGGCATTACCGATTCCGGAATCAATGTGCGCCAGGCGGGTTATGCGCTGATCGAAAGCAACTGGTTCCAGAACGCGAAAAACCCGGTGACTTGCCGCTACGACAGCAGCAACTGCGGCTTCTGGGATTTGCGCAACAACAACATCAAGTCCCCAGCAGATTTTGCGACTTACAACATCACCTGGAGCAGCGGCGGCACCATCGACGCGACCAACTGGACTACCACTGCACCTTTCCCGATTAGCATTCCCTACAGCTACTCGCCCGTTACACCCCAGTGTGTGAAAGACAAACTTGCTAACTATGCGGGCGTCGGTAAAAACAATGCGCAATTGACGGCATCGGCCTGCGGCAATACCAGCTCATCGGTAGCACCTTCGTCCGTTCCAGCATCAAGTTCAGCGCGCTCTTCGGTTCCCAAATCGAGTTCAGTACCGTCAGTGGCTTCATCGAGCAGATCCTCAAGCTCGGTTGCTGCTACCGGTTCAATTTCGTTAGGCGCGACCGCAACCGGCAACAGCATTGTGCTGAGCTGGACTTCAAATAACCTGACCCTGGGGACACAAGAAGTTTATCGCGATATCGATGCGGAGCCGGCTGGCCGTGTGCGTATTGCGTCATTGTCATCCTCTGCGCGCATGTACACAGATGCAACCGCTGCATCTGGCCAGCAGTATTACTACTGGATCAAAAACACCACTTCCGGTGTTGTCACCAACTCCAATGCCGCCTCTGCAAAAATTGGCGGTACCAGCAGCGCTGCATCCAGCTCAGTGGCGTCCAGCCGTTCCAGCTCCTCTACTGGCGCGCCAGCTCTGGGTGGTACCGGCGACTATCCAAGTGGCTTCTCCAAGTGCGCTGATTCGGGTGAGACTTGCACAGTGTCATCGGGTGATGGCTGGGTTGCCTTTGGTCGCAAAGGTAAGTGGGTAACCAAACGCGTATCTGTACCAGGCTCGATTGCCTGTACCGTTGCTGCTTTCGGTTCTGATCCAGGCGGTGCGCCTAACAAGTGCTCTTACAAGCGCTAATTTATTCATCATGCCTGCGAGCGCATGAACTATAGAGCAGCGCAGCTAAATAGCTGCGCTGCTTACTCGCGAAAAAAAAGAAAAGCCCAGGTTATTAATTGGGTTGTCGGTAACCCTTCAAATAATCATTGACGTGATAGGCAAATTGAAGCAGTGCCGGTTTTACGATATATACACTGACAAAATCCAATTGCGCATTAGCGATGGCCTCTTTGTAATTACAGTGTTTGCCTTTACCCGCCATAAAATCGTAATAGTCTACCGCAGGGGAATTAAAGGCAGCCTCGATTTGAAACCCAAAATGCAAGGTGCCGAGCGAAACTCCGTGCATAAAATTTTCAATATAACCAGATTGCAAATTATAAACCCTGCCATTCACATTGATATCGAGCATCACCGACAGTGGTTTGTCATCGAGCCACAGCACCGACAAATCCACGCCATGCCCTGCTGCCGCAAGATTGTTTAAAGCATTGATAATCAATGTGGTATTTCGCGGAAGAAAACAGGGCTCATTCCATCGCTCCCAGTGAAACTGATTTATTAAGCCAATAAATTTTTCGGTATCCGGCCAGATATTGGTAACGTGCAGATCACCCAACTCCATTAGTTTGGTGCGTCGGTTGAATAACTTAAGCCGAGTACTACTGCCAAGATTTTTCAAATAATGTGTAAAAGTATCATTACGCACATCCACCCCATATGAAGTGGTTTTATCCCTAATCAGCAGCGCAAAATGTTGCTGCGCACAAAAATCCTTAATTATTTCAAACTCGGCTGAATCGAACATTAAATCGGGAATATAAAATTGATGCCAATAATGGCTCAGTGACTCCGCCAACAGCGATTTTAATTGTTGCGGATCTTCAAAACAAAAATATTCTCCGCGAATGCTAGGGGCAACACCCGTTGCAACACCGACTGGAATAAGAGTCCTCAAAGGCAGGAAGCGGAATTTATAATCGGTAAAACTGCATAGGCCTGACGCTAATGGCTGGGTATTGATGTCGCCCAGACATTTCAAGCGCGGGTGTGTTCCCCACGCCGTGAGCCAGGCACTCAACCAAGCGGAGGTGCGGAATAATCCAGGGCGGTGATGTTGTGGGAAATAATCGTTCATTTTCTGATGCCTACAATGCTCTTATTTGCAAAATAAAATTCAATGCTACGCATAAGCCACTCCGGTCATAATGATTCGCGCGGAGCGATTTACCGAGGTGTATTTAATATTGACCTTGCCATCAATAATTTCACTTAAACTGTTAGTAGAAATAACGCCCTCGGAATGTTTGATTAATACGTTATATTCAACTCCTTTACTGATATTGCAGGTATTCAGCAGCGTGCCCGGAATAACGCAGGCGGTGCTGATACATATAGCACCGGTTACGGGAAAAGCTTTGTGTGTTTTATAGCGATTGATCACGCGCGCGGTCAGTTCTTTGTGGTCATCCACCATGCGAGTAAAGTCGGCGTAAATAGCTATCTTGATTTGTTTGGCGAGAATTGGGCGATCCAAATGTTGCGATATTAATCCCGCTACTGATTCGCGCATTTGCTCAATAAGGTCTTTAAAGGGTTCATTTAAATCCAACAGTTCCGGCTGCTCGTCACCCGTTAAATTAAATTGGTCGGCGGGAAAAAAAGCATAGAGCGTACCGCAATCTACAATAGAGCAGCGGTAATCTTTATTGTTGATCGTGAGTGTATCCACCGTTTTACCGCTCGGCAGAATTTCTCCGGTAATTGAACCACCGGGCTCGATAAAGGTTAATTGTATTTCACTGCCCGCGCCCCGAACGCCATCAATTTCCCTGCAATCTTTTATCAGCGGTGTCAAATCGGGGCACATTGGAATCAGCGCTTCCAATTTTTTTCCCGTATTCATATTGCGAATACGAATTTTTGTGTGCGGATATTGGGCGCCAATCAAACCAGTCGCCAGTGCAAATATACCTACGCCTGAGGCGAGATTACCGCACATGGTGGAGTAATTAATTACACCTTCATCGATACCCACTTCGCCCGATAAATATTCAACGTCCACATCGGGAAAATCACTCTGTTTTATCAGCGCTACTTTGCTGGTAAGTGGGTCGCCGCCACCCAATCCATTGATCTGGCGTAGATCGGGGCTGCCCATCAACGCAAGGATAATAGCGTCGCGCTGAGTTTTATCACTGGGCAATTCCTGAGTGTTAATGAATAAACCTTTCGTTGTTCCGCCACGAACAACTGCACATGAAACAGGATGATAGTAAGTCATGCCAATTCTCCTTGTGGCGTTTTCTTGAGTACGATGATGTGAATATCCGCCATGGCTCTATAAATTTTTTTTAACTTCAATGTACTTAAGAACCAGTGAATGAATCGATTGCAGCGCGCTGCCAATTTTCCATCGGAAATGATTTTTTTATTGAACCGCAAAGTGCCAAATCCAATTTGGGTTTCATCAATAATGTGCAAGGGGGTTTTGGCAATCTGGGCGATGACTTCCGCACGCGGAATGGCGCGGCCAATAGTCTTGGGCGATGTCGGGCGGCGGCCAAACATAGAGCCGGCAAGGGTTTTTGCCAGCAATACCGGGTCCATGAATACATCGTTGTAAAAATTGCGATAGGTAACTATGGCTTGGCCATTGGGTTTTAAAATGCGGTTGATTTCGTGCAATGCCTTTTCAATCGACTCGGCATAGCTGATAACACCCAGACAAACCACCATATCAACTGATTCATTCGGTAGGGGAATTTGCTCGCACTCGCCCTGGATCAATGACACTTGTTGCGCCTGTGCCCCAAGGTTAGCGCGCGCCAGCTGCAGCATATCGGTGGAATAATCCATCCCGATCAGGCGATATTGTTGTGCATCCAACTTAACCAATACAGGTCCTGCGCCACAGCCGAGATCAAGCACACAGGCACCCACAGGTGTTTGCGCCTGAATATAGCCCACCGAAAAATCGCGGCGCGCACGAAAGCTGAGCGCTTCCACATTAGGTTGTGAGCCTGTGTAAATCGCCGACCATTTATGCGCATCTTTGCTATCTGAAAAACGGTTCTGTGCCTGCTCTTTCCATTGCATATAACCACCCGTTAGCCATTGCTACTCCGCAGTTGTGTAATGTTTTATTTCATCAATTTTTTAAATTTCGCTGTAATGAGTGTGGCGATAAAATGGGTGTAATAACGCAGCGACAATAAAAAATCATCGCGCGCAAAAACCGCATCAGCCTTAATGGATAGCGCTTCTTTAAGCCAGATTCGCAGCGAGCTTTGACCCATACCAGCCAGTTCGCGCGCGGCCCAAAAATCCATCGCCAGCCAGGCCCAGCGTTCGCCATCTTGCCAGTCGGTCACAGGTGGTAGCGGCTGGCCAATCGCGTAAAAATACGCCATCGCTGGCAAATCAACTCCGGCGGCTATGGCGCAGCCCGTGGTGTTGACCGGCCGGCCATTAATTTCAATTAACTTATAAGTTTCAGTAGCAGGATCGAGTTTCCATTCAACGCCGGCAACGCCGTAAAAGTTAATCGCCGACAACAGACGCCTGAATTGATCCAATACGATGGGGTTGTGACAGGACTCGGTCATTGTGCAGTAGCCAAAATCGATCGGGCACTGGCGAATTTTTTTGCGGATAAACCAGGAAACAAGTTGATGGTCGGCAGAAAAAAATCCTAAAAAAGTCACCAACCGATGATCGCGCCCACCAATAATTTCCTGAATCATAAATTCGGTGCCCGGTAAAAATATAGCGCGCGCAACGTTTAATAGTTCCTGTGCGGAATCCACCCTGATACCTTTTTTTCCACGCGCGCCCGATTTTGCCGACTGTAATTTCCATTCAAAGGACACATTGGGTTTTATCACGTAAGGATAATTGCCAATGGAGTGCGCCAGGGTTTCTACTTCGGCTAAATCCTGAGGGAAATAGGTTTCCGGAATCGGAATTCCCAATGATTGTGCGGTTTCATATTGAAAACGTTTGTTATTGATTTTGCCGATGGCATAAGTATCTGGTGCGGGAATCAGAAAATTTTTTGCTAACTGCCGATAATACTTACCTACATACCAAGCGCACTCATCAACACTGGGAATTAATACTTTGGTGCCGGGATAACGCTCCGCCAGAGCATTAAAAAAACCATGCATAAGCTCCACAGGTTCATGGATGTAAGGACAAAACTCCACACCCGCAACATAGCGCGAGCCGATAATGCCATCGCGCTTATTCGTTGTAACAAGAATTATTTTTATGCCTCTTCGTCCTAACGAGCGCACTACTGCAAGGGTTGAGAGATTTATCTGCAACCCGCCACCCTGTGAATCACCTATGTGGTTAAACACAATAGCCAGAGGCATGCTCATGACAATTCCTTTTTCATCTAAATGTTTACTATCTTTTGCCAGGATTTTTCTGGCCTAGGTTATTATGTAACCAAATGAACTAAGCAGAAAAAATTAAATTTCTTTTTTATTTATAAGCTCGAAATTATTTTTTAACGTGGCAAGTTTTTGAACAAGTTGAGATCCCAGTAGCTTAGTATGTCGCAAACATTCTGTCGCGTTGAACAACAAATCTAAAGGAAATATTCACCTGTATGTGGGTAACTTTTGTTGGTATAGAAAAAATGTCATTCTTGGCTGCATATCGCACATACCTAATTGGAATTTGCAGCTGATACGGTTATGCATTTTATTTCGTTTTGACAGCTCAAAGCTCTGCAGGATTCAGGAGCGGGCGACGGAGGAAATTGCGGTTACGCTCTAAAACGAAAAAGCCCGGCGAAAGTGCCGGGCTTTTTATGTACCAAAGGAAAATTACTTCTTGATACCTTCTACTTCCAATTCCAATTGCACGGTTTGCGATGCTGGGCCTAAATCCATTTTCACGTTAAAATCTTTCAGGGTGATAGTGGTTTCACCCGAGAAGCCAGCGCGGTAGCCGCCCCATGGGTCTTTACCTTCACCGACTTTTTCTACTTCGATGGTGATGCTTTTGGTCACGCCGTTGAGAGTCAGATCACCAACAATGTCAAATTCATCTTTATCATCCAACACAATTTTTTTGCTGACGAAAGTGGCTTTCGGGAATTTTTCTACGTTCAAAAAATCCGCGCTGCGCAAATGCTTGTCGCGTTCAGCGTGATTGGAGTTAACGCTGCCGGTATCGATAGAGACATTCACGGTGCTCGCTTCCGGCTTGGCTGGATCGTAAGTGAATTCGCCCGAGAATGTATCAAAACGGCCGGTCAGTACGCTGTAGCCCAAGTGTTTGATTGCAAAATTGATCGAGGCATGTGCGCCTTTGGTGTCGATCACATAGGTGTCGGCGAGCGCCGGTAAACTCATTACACCAATGCTGCTAACAGCTAACGCCAGAAACGATTTTTTTAAAGCGGTTTGTTTAAACATAAATAAACTCCTTTGGGAATAATCAGTGTGACTAAAAATTAAAACCGTTGTTGAAACATTTATTACTGTAAATCAGATTTTTTTACCGGTTTCAGCATGCGCACTAAAGTGCGGTCGCGAATAACAAAGTGATGCAACAATGCACCGGCAACATGAAGCACAACCAATAGGACAATACCCCACGCCAAATATTCGTGTATCGCACCAGCTAGATCGACGTTTTGTGAACTTAATTCAGTGAATACAGGAAATTTAATGAGACCAAACATACTCGCGGGCTGGCCTTCAGCGGTGGTAATTAAATAACCGCTGACTAATACAATAAATATAAATGCGTAGAGGCCGAGCTTGACGAGTTTTGCGGCGAGATTTTGCGCACGCTTGGCAGAAAGCTCTTCCGGTGTTGGATTAATAATGCGCCAGACCACGCGCACCAACATCAACAGCAACACTACCAAGCCCAAACTGATATGTAATTCCGGGCCTTTGTGATACCAGTCATCGTAATAGCTTAAATCCACCATGTAGATACCGAGGCCAAATAAAAAAAGTATCAACACAGCGCTGACCCAATGGATCGCAATAGAAAGCAAACCGTAACCGTTGCGGGAATCCTTTAACATGCCTTGCCTCTGGTTCTTATTGATAGAAATGCATCAAACAATGTGGCGAAAATAATGTGAACAGAAGATAACAGTAATGCGTATAAATTACAGTATCGCTAGAGTCTAGCGCGCTGCTGCTGGAATTATAGATGCGTTCAAGTAAAGAAAGGTTTAACTGGATAAGTTATTGTTTTTCAGTAGCTTATAAAATCATTTTGCGCTGGCGCGCGAGGAGGGACCGAAAACCAATCGAATTTTTCGTTGCTTATGATCAGTATTTCAGTCATTTATCGCCCGCTTTTTACGCAGGATTTGGTGCATTTTTCAACACTGGCCGCTTGCGCCCCTGCTCATCGATAGCGACATAGACATATTCACCTTGGGTGACCTGACTAATTTGATGGGTGAGAAAATCCTTGATCCAGACTTCCACTTTCACACGAATGGACGTGTTGCCGATACGTAACGTGCTCGTGTAACAACTGATAATCCCGCCCACGGGCTCCCGCCGCATAAACACCATACTGCTGACCGCCACTGTAGTCACTCTACCTTGCGAGA